>NZ_JAAHGK010001791.1:0-1074 GCF_010672505.1 Okeania sp. SIO2B9
CTAAATAGGTTGCGGGTAATCAAAAAGTAAATAAAAAAACTGAAACTCTTACCAGTTAAGTGTTCCCAGTTAAGTGTTCCCTAAAAAGCAGTAAGATTTTTGACACGAATAAAATAGGATTGCTATAGCAGTTTTCATTAACATAAAATACAGAGATTTTTACTTAAAGGCAGAAGGCAGAAGCTTTGCAGTCAACATGAGTGAAAACCGCTGTGACTTCAAAAAAAATGCAATTAAATTAGAAGATGGTTTGAATCTTACTCTAAATTGACCCTCTTCATTATTTTAATTTTCTAGCACAATAAATAGTAAATTAAATAGTCAATTTAAAGACTGAAATACCTGACTAAAATTTTGGTGAAGCTCTAGAATTTTTTTTCCTCTGCTTGATTTATTTGATATTGTTGCAGTATAGCTAAAGTTACTAATTTCATTAGCCAATACAAACTAAAAATAACTATAAAAGTAATTAATATTACTAAAATAGGACGGGTGCATCTCATATTTGCAAAAATACTTTTTTCCTATATATCCCCTGTTGCCAGATGAGCTGTTGCCTAAAAGCGATAAATTTTTGGCTTTATTCTTACATTGAGATGCACCCAATAAGACCTTGACCAAACATATCGCTATAAACACTTTTTATCAAAGTATTAGGATTAGTAACTATATCCCAACTATTAAAACGTTTGAACCTTCCCAGATAAATACCAATAGCAGAAAGACAATGAATAATTAACTCTATTCCCAGAATAAAATTACTCCAACTTTGTCGCTGTAAATAGTAGCCCAAATTAATTAAAGAAAGAACATAAGCTTCAAACCCAATAAACATAAATAACAAATATTGGGGAACTACTGCTAAAGTCAAAACCCATACAGAATTACTTTGACGAATATCTTGATCGAGATGAATAATATCAGTTAATACATAAGGAGCATTAGGTAAAAAAGCGATAAAAATTAATAAACAAAACCACCACATTGAAGAAGGAGACAGGAGACAGGAGACAGGAGACAGGAGGAAAATTACATGGGGATTCGCTCCCCCAAGTAATGCGTGAACACCGTGTA
>NZ_JAAHGK010001792.1:0-1072 GCF_010672505.1 Okeania sp. SIO2B9
ATCAATTATTTCTTCCTGTTCCCTGTTCCCTGTTTCTTGTTCCCTGTTCCCTCTTTTCTGGAGATGTCTAGTTATAGATAGGTTAACTGTTTAGGAATCAGGAGTCAGTCCTCAGGAGTCAGGAGAAGAAAGAATTAGAAAGATGAGCTTAGTTATGGCGATTGGAGAATTTTTTATGTCCAATTAAACGGATTTGAGATAATATCATATCCGTTTGAATACTTATACTTTCAAAATCTAATTACTCAACCGGATATGATATAATTAACTAACTTGCCACAAACGAACGACACCGTAGCGACCACTAGATGCTAAAAAGTTGCCATTTGGAGAAAACGCAATACTGTTAACAATATTAGTATGTCCAAATAAAGTTTTTAGGGATTTACCAGTAGTAACATCCCATAAACGGATAGTTTGGTCGTCACTTCCAGATGCCAATATTTTGCCATCAGCAGAAAAAGCAACTCGATTAATTATACTCTGATGCCCTATTAACAGTCTGCTCATTTTTCCAGTGGTAATATCCCACAACCGTATAGTTTTCTCTCCACCAGCAGATGCTAATAATTTACCATCTGGGGAAAAGGCAACTGTTTTAACATACATTGTATGTCCTGAGAAAACTTTCAGGGGTTTACCGTTGCTAGTATGCCATAACCGGACTGTTTTATCTGCACTTCCAGATGCCAACATTTTACCATCAGCAGAAAAAGCAACACTCCAGACTAAATCTTCATGGCCTGCGAGCAGTGCTAACTTCCTACCAGTAAGTACATCCCATAATATTAATGTTTCTTCCCGACTACCAGATGCTAATAACTTGCTACTGGCAGAAAAAGCTACACTTTTAACTACATCTGTATGTCCTGTCAAAACTCGTATTTGTTTTCCAGTAATAGCATTCCACAAACGCACGCTAGTATCATCACTAGCAGATGCTAATAATATCAAATCCGGTAGCATCGGTATAAAAAAATTAAACCTGATAAATTAAGGGATGAATAGTAAGAGTTGGGCGATCGCCATGCCGAGATTGTTAAAGCTAGAACCACACAAAAGTATCGAAGAG
>NZ_JAAHGK010001793.1:0-1071 GCF_010672505.1 Okeania sp. SIO2B9
TATCAAAATGTCATGGAAAGCTGCCCGCTTACCATGACATTTTGATTAATACTGATGTAATTAAGGAATATATTATTAAAGACCAGTATGAAGACATTAACCAAATTATGCTCAAAGATACTTATGAAGGTATGATTACTATGAATAGGTCTTTGTTTGAGCTTTACCAAGAAGGTCGAATTACAGAAGAAACAGCAATAGATCAATCTCCTTACCCAAATGAAATGGCTATGATGTTACGAGGTAGAATTTAAAAAGATTGTGAAGTTTTAAATTTTAAGTTCTCAGGATGAACTAGAGTATAAGTTAAGGGTACAGTTTTAAGTTAAGCTAATGCCTTAAGCAGTTGAGTTTAATGGAAAAACTCAAAAGTCTGTAGTCGATCCTAATTGATTTTCTTGAAACCAGCTCCAGTAAAATTTCCCCTGTTGTTCAAGGGTATTGCCTTGTTTACACCTGGGGGAGATTTAATTTATTGTATAGACCCAAGTAAACAAAATCGATGGCATCTACACCTCTGTGTAGAGCTACAAGAAATATTGGGGTTATCAGAACCACCTCATTTCTTAATACCAGGATACACTGCAACTATTGATAAATGGTTAGACCATCGCACTCAAAAAGTCCAAGTTTCTGCTGAAGCTTATGCTCCAGTCTTAAGATATCAGATATTACTTAATGCCATTTTTAAGACTGATGACTTGATTTGGCAACCTGCTCCTTGGTCAGAGGAATTTTGTAATCCAATGGTAATTGCTAGTTATTACGACCAGTTTTCTCAACTCTGGGAAAATCATGACCTTGTTGTACATCTTGAGCAGCAAGAGGTTAATCTGGATTCAACTCCAGAGAAATTTTTGACCTCCAGTCTCGACCTACAACTAGAAAAACCAAAAGTTCAAGGGTCTGTTCTTCGCTTATTTGTATCGGGTAACAATATTGGCACTGAGCGGACTCTCAAGAGTCTGCACCAAATATTAGAAAAGTCTCTTTCTCATCCTTATACTTTAAAGGTAATAGATGTGTTGCAAAATCCGGAACAAGCTGAAGCAGTAATTTGATCTGCTTCAA
>NZ_JAAHGK010001794.1:0-1064 GCF_010672505.1 Okeania sp. SIO2B9
TCTGACCAACCATATCAAGCAGCAAAATAAAAACTATAGTGCCATAGTATATTTAGGGTAGACTACCTGTTTAACTATTCAGTAGTTAATCAGGTAGTCTACCCTAAATATACTATGGCACTATAGTTTTTATTTTGCTGCTTGATATGGTTGGTCAGTAAGTTTTATAAATTTCCACATCACTACTGACTATTGGTACTTACACAAAATAAAGCCAGAAAATAGGATCAAATATAGATGGGCAGAGGCTTTTACGTCAAAAAGGCATAAATCCTGAATAACCAGGGGTTCTAGCCATTTTTAAGGCATCGACGTAATTTCCTTGTCTAGACTGAATTTGACGCATTTTTTCTACGATAAAATGTCTAAGTACCACTACTGAATAGTTAAACAGATAGTCTACCCTAAATATACTGTAGCACTATAGTTTTTATTTCGCCTACTGACTGCTAACTAAAGATTAGTGCTAAATATCAAAATCTGAGTAATTTGTAGAGGGTTAAAATTATTATCGCTAACTAGGATGAGCGATCGCTGACCGTCTGCCAATTTTGGGCCAAAAGTTATACCTTCAATATTGTCTAAGACTATTTCTAGAGTGCTGAAATCTAAGAGTAATTTTTTTTGCACTGGAGAAATATCAGTAATTTGATTATTTAAACCATCAATTTTTTGAATATTATCTGCATCTGATAAATCTATTTGGAAAAGTTTAATTACATTTCCTGTTCCTAGGGAAAAAGACCGTTCTAAACTTAAAAGATGAGTATCATCTAACGCAAGTAAATCGACTAAACCATTGGTACTAAAACCACCTACATTATTAGAATTAGTAGCAATAGGTTCTGTGATGTATAGAAATTCTGTTTCTGGCTGACCTTTAGCCAAATCATACCCTATAATTCGACAGTAGCTACCCATACTAAAAGTTGGTTCTTTGCCATCTTGAACTAAAGCATTTTCTGTAGCGGTGAAGAGATATTTTTGACTAGGGGTAATAGTTAAACTTTCAAGAGCCAGATTATTTCTAACTCCATTGTTTGTTTCTACGAGAAATTTTTCAG
>NZ_JAAHGK010001795.1:0-1064 GCF_010672505.1 Okeania sp. SIO2B9
GACGGGTCAGTTATAAATAAAATTTAAGGACTGACAGTACCGACGGTATCAAATAAATACTGAAATTGTCTTTACTTTTCTCCAATATTTCCTCTTTTTCTCCAATATTTCCTCCTGACTCGGTCCTTCTGACTCCTGAGGACTCACAACATTTATTTATAAGTATTCAACCGTTAGCGTAGCTCCCCCGGAGGGGGAACATGATATAAGCCTTTTACTGAGAAAACAGTTTTAGAAACAATCAATAATATTTTCAACAGATATGTGAAGTTCAAAACTATTCTAATAGTGGATAATTCTATTACTGTTCGTCAACTTTTGAGTATGACTTTTATCAAAGCTGGCTATCAGGTAGAAGTAGCAAAAGATGGGTTAGAAGTTTGGAAGAAATTGCAAAATAATTTACACGTTGACTTGATTTCATTAAATATAGAAATGCCGAGGATGAATGGTCAAGAGTTAGCTTTGAAAATTAGAAAAGATTCTAAGTTACAAAATTTACCAATAGTTTTTATGACTTCTCGTGGTACATCCAGAATGGGTGTAGCAATTGAACAATTAGTTAAAATTGTGCTTATATGACAAAACCTTATGTTGAAGAAAAGGTCTTAGAGACTGTAAAAAGTTTATTGAAAAAATAGCCAGTATTGATTGAAGAAGTAGTCAGGAGTCAGGAGGGAAGAAGAAGAAGAAGGAAGTTTTTTATCACTAATTAAACGGACATAATATTATTCCTAATTTACCATCTTCCCACTCCTTATTTCCTATTCTCTGTTATCGCAGTCGCCATTACTGTATTTGACATATCAAAAGCTTAAAACTCAGACAAAACAAGATTTTTCCTTATTCCTTCTCTCCTAGATAACTAAAGCCTTCTTACTTCTTCCTTCTTCCTTCTCTCCTAGATAACTAAAGCCTTCTTCCTTCTGCTATATAGACAAAATTCTTTACTCATATCAAATCCGTTTAATTAGACATAAAAAATTATCGAATCGTCATAACTATACTCATCTTTGTGATTCTCTTTCCTCCTGACTCCTGAGGACTGACTCCTAAAGACTTAA
>NZ_JAAHGK010001796.1:0-1059 GCF_010672505.1 Okeania sp. SIO2B9
TCCCATGATTTTTCAATCGAGGATGGGATAGAGTTCAAAAATCATGGGACATACTTATGCCTTTTGTCAATATAGTGAATAACAATGTTGTCACTATGTTCGACCATAAACTTAATAAAGGGGATCTTATTGGTGCCATTGATCGCTCGCTCCATGAAACAGAACATATTGAAGAAGTTTTAGACCAGCAAGTTGACAAAATTGACCAAATTTTGCAGAAAGCAACAGATATATTTAAGAAAACTAAAAAACGGTTTGCCACATACGAAACAGCAATGGAGCATAGATACAATGAGCAAAGTAATACTTGATAAACTATATACACTATATGACGCTTCTGAAATCAAAGATATTTGGGATGCAGCTCAAACAGTACTCTGTATCAAAGACCCAAAAGGAGATTTTATCAGTCCATATAAGTATCGAACTAATAAAAGCTTCAAACCATGTCCCTATTGTGGAAAAAAAATGGTGCATGGTAGACAATATTCTACTCAGTCCAAAGAAGAAGCTAAAAAACGAGGTTATGAGTACAAAACGGTTGATGGGAAACCATACATAAATCAAGCGGGTTCATTTTACTATCACGAACATTACGTTACCATTGACCACAAATTGAATAAAGCACGTTTCCCAGAAAAAATGTTTGATTATGATAACCTGGAAGCAATTTGTTGGCGTTGCAATAATGAAAAAAGTGATAATCTTATATTTGAATTAGAACACAAATTAGAACATCTTAAATCATTAAAGGAGTCTGTTTTTAACAGGTATCCAAATGCACATTAATGAAATATTTGGAAATATTTGGAAATATTTGGTATAGGAGAGTTGCTCCCTAGTGCCAACAAATTTTATAGTTACAGCAGTTTTGGAGTTGATAAGGTACAAAATTTTAGGACTTTAGGGAGTAGGGAGTAGGGAGTAGGGAAAAAAAGATTAGCCTTAAAAGCGTACCTTACTATCCTAAAAAGTGCTGTAAATGTTTACTGCCACTAGCGATCGCCTGTCAAATTCTAGCTAAAGTATTATGACTTCTTCCTTCTTTTTCCATTCAGC
>NZ_JAAHGK010001797.1:0-1058 GCF_010672505.1 Okeania sp. SIO2B9
TATGCTCATGCATGGAGCGTATTTTAGGCGCATAGTTGGGCAGAAAAATCATTCTTACAAAACGCCCGCTCCTACCTCCTATAAATTCCAATTTCTCCTGTCTCCTGTCTCCTGTCTCCTGTCTCCTGTCTCCTACCCCTACCACTCATACTTTTTCAGCAAACCCTAATTAGAGATATTACCGAATGAAAAAAAATGGAGGAAAACCTGAAGGAAACAGCAACAAGACTAAAGATTGATAATGATAAACTAAAGCTTTTAGGAGATTCTTTACATCATCAAGCTAATCACGATCCCCTCAGAGGATTACCTAATCGTAAGCAATTTTATGAGGGTTTAAGTCAAGCTATTGAGTGGGCAAATGTGAATGAACAAATGGTTGGTCTACTATTTCTAGACCTCAACGGATTTAAAGCTGTTAATGATACCCTGGGTCATCATATAGGAGACTTATTATTAAAATTAGTAGCACAAAGATTGCCAGGGTGCTGAAGAGGAAGTGATACAGTTTCCCGACTTGGAGGTGATGAGTTTACTGTGATTTTACCAGGTATTCCAGGACAAATAGGAGCTTCCAGAGTGGCTGACAAAATTCGCAACACAATTAATCAAACTTTTAAATTAGAAGACCATATTGTACCAGTGGGAACCAGTATTGGTATTAATTACTATAGCTCTAATCAGACTTACACAGATGTTGATACCTATTTTTTAAAATCATCTATTCTTGCAAAATATACACCAGACAATAATGGTACATCTGGAGACAGTAAAAAAGGTGGAGGGGCGTTCTAAGAGCTGATTTGTAAACTTAGCTAAAATCTTTATGTAATCTAACTTTCAGGGATTTCGGCATCTTGGGCTATAACTCCCAAAACCCTTGTCTTCCAAGGAATTCAGCCTCTTAATATTTACTTGATAAATCAGCTCTAATATTACCTCTTTTTCATTTAAATACTAAATAGCTATCTATAGGGTTAATCTACTATGTTTATTTCTGGTCGTGATTAAAACTTTAGGGTTAATTAAGTTTAATAATTCATGTCGTAATTTTTTCA
>NZ_JAAHGK010001798.1:0-1057 GCF_010672505.1 Okeania sp. SIO2B9
CGATTTGCTGCGCGGGACACGATTAGGTCAGAGTTAATAGTTAGTACCTGAGCAATCTCTAATCGTTTCGCACCAGATTTATAATAAGCTGTTAATTCGTTTAGTTCGCCTCGCTCTGGGAAACGGTCTTGCTGTTCTGCTTGCAGAATAGTCGAAACCGCTACTGTTTGGTAAAGTTGAGGACGGGCTAATGAACTGCCACCACTTGCCGTTACAGTCATTTGGTTATAAGTATTGTTTTAATTTATGGTTCAGCCTTTAGATTAAAACTTTTCGGGCTTCCTTAGTCTGATTATTAAGAAGTATGTATCTTTTTCGCTTCTGTTTACCTCACTGTAAGGCTTTGTGCTGAGTTGAAACTGTTCGTTAAGAACGATTTATAGCGATCGCTTCGCCAAACCAATAATTATCCAGATCTTTAACAGTTTTTAGTTGCAAACCGTAATAAGGATTGCCAATTAAAAATAACTGGTGTTCTTTACTCGTGCCAATTAAAGCAACTGCGTGAGCAAATCTAACTCCTTCATCGTCTTTGTTGCGTTCTTTAACGTGGAGCAGAGCGGGTTTATCGAGACGAAATAGGTCTTCTGTTGTTAAATTATGCTTATATTCTGGGTTTAAATTTAATTCTCGCATGGCTTTAATTTCTCTTAAAGTTGTCGTACCAAAGCGATTGGTTTTAGTATATTTTATTGCTTCTTGTTCGGTTAATTGGGGATGAATTTTGGTGTGACGAGACAGAGTCGCGATCGCAGAAGGAGCGCAGGTATAAAAGGTAGTTTGCATGACAACACCGTTGATAATTTTACTTTCTTCGAGCAGTTTATCTACGGGTTGCAAGCAATAACCTAAAATGCTCAGCACGCAGGAAATTAAAGTTAAAGCTGCAATCAATTGGGATATTTTACGTTTGTTATATTTACCGTTTAATTCGATAAATAATAATAGTCCTAAAATAAAGAAGCCAGTCACGAAAATGATACCGTGATACCAACCAGCAAGATAAATTAAAATCGGAGAGGGAATTATTTTAGGTAATAACCAACTAAGATGAAAA
>NZ_JAAHGK010001799.1:0-1055 GCF_010672505.1 Okeania sp. SIO2B9
GTTAGAAGAAATTCTGTTTGAGCGTTGTCAAGTTCTTTTAACACAGCAATTTGCAATCAAGGCTATAACCCAGTACCATTGGTGGCCGAAAATTCAGGTTTAATTACTCCGATGCTACCGGATTTGATATTATCCAGCTCTTTGAGCTGAAAAACTGGCACTTTTTTAGACCAAAAAATGCTAAAACCAATATCAGTCAATGCTTTGATATTTAATCAGCAAGCCCTATTTAAAGATAAGAGTCCATATTTTAGGGGCGAATGCCATTCGCCTCTAACCATTGTATGACGACGACAGAATTATATTGCTCCGAAGCCAACGGATTTGATATCAGAGGCGATCGCTATTTCTTGAAGAAGGTGGAACGGGAAAATATCAGGAACGGGAACGGGCAAGATGCCCCCACGCACAAAACTATTAAAATCATCCCGCATTTATGCAACACCTAATTTATCCCTTGAGAGCTGATGGCTGACCGCTGACCGCTGAGTGCTATTTTAAAGTCTAATTGCTGCTCCCGGTCCAATGGGAATTCCGAAAATAAACCAGAAGATAAATAAAGCTGACCAAGATATTAGGAAAGCTAAAGAATAAGGTAGCATTGTAGCAATTAAAGTTCCCATTCCTGTATTTTTATCGTATCTCTGAGCAAAGGCAACAATAATTGGAAAATAAGGCATCAGAGGCGTAATAATATTAGTTGTAGAATCTCCAATTCGATAAACCATTTGTGTCAACTCTGGTGTATAACCAACTAACATTAACATCGGCACAAATACTGGAGCCATAATATTCCATTTAGCCGATGCCGAACCAATAAATAAATTAATAAAACCACTAACAATAATAAAACTTATGAGCAAAGGCAACCCAGTAAAACCAGTAGCTTTGAGAAAATTTGCACCATTAACAGCTAAGATAATGCCTATATTACTCCAACCAAAATAAGCAACAAATTGAGCAGCAAAAAATGATAAAGCAATATAATAACCCATTAAACTCATAGCCTGAGTCATACCTTGAGCAATATCTTTATCGCTCTGAATTGTACCTGC
>NZ_JAAHGK010000018.1:0-13343 GCF_010672505.1 Okeania sp. SIO2B9
AAATCACTTTTTTTTAGTGGTCACTTTTTGGGGCTGGCCTCTCCGATGCGATCGCACCTCTGAGTATTCTATCTCAGGAAGAGGGCATTGCTCCTACTGGTCACTTATTTCTGCCATCCTGCACTAGCCAAGGTTGCTAGGGAAGTTTTGATGCTTCCACAACGATATAGATTAGATAGTCTAACTAAAAAGTATCGTAAGCAGTGCGTGGCGTGGCTTTAGCCCGCATAAGCACATCCGCTTAGAATCCAGGGTGTTTTAACCCCTGGAGACATCAAATATAAGGTAGTAAATGTAATACTAAGGTGCGTTTCATGTCGCACAGAGAAACGCACCCTACAACTTTCCTACTCCCCCACCACCAGGAGTTTCAATCACAAATACATCACTCACATTCATCTCCACAGTGGCGGTACTCCCCAATTCTTCAATTTTCCCATCACTGCGTTCGACATAATTTCTTCCCACTAAACCATCACCCCCACCATTCAAACCAGGGGGACAAACAACCCGATGACCTGATAATATCCCGGCGGTCATCTGCTCCAAAAAACGTATTCGCCTAATTACTCCATTGCCACCTTTATATAAACCTTTACCCCCACTCTCGGAACGAATGGCAAAATTTTCTAACAATACTGGAAACCGCCATTCCAAAACTTCGGGGTCGGTTAACCGGGAGTTGGTCATGTGAGTATGTACTGCGTCGGTGCCATGAAAGTTAACACCTGCACCGGAACCTCCACAAATAGTTTCATAATATTGATATTTACTATTGCCAAAGGTGAAGTTATTCATTGTTCCTTGGGAGGATGCCATTATTCCTAAAGCATTGTATAAAGTATCGGCGATGGTTTGAGAAGTTTCTACATTTCCAGCAACAATAGCTGCGGGATATTTTGGGTCTAACATACTACCTTCGGGAATAATAATTTCTAATGGTTTGAGACAACCTGCATTGAGGGGAATATCATCATCAACTAGGGTACGAAAGACATATAATACTGCTGCTTTACAAACTGCGGTTGGTGCGTTGAAGTTTGTGGGAAGCTGGGGAGATGTTCCTGTAAAGTCTATTTTTGCACTGAGATTTTTTTTGTCGAGACTGACAGAAATTTGAATTTTATTGCCGTCATCGAAGGTGGATGTGGAATTTTGTTTGTTCAGTGATGAAGAGAGTTTTTTTATGGCTTGGCGTACTGATGTTTCGGCGTTATCTTGAACAAATTTCATGTAAGTTTGTACGGTTTCTAAGCCATACTTTTCTGTCATTTTCTGAAGTTCTTGTGTACCTTTTTCATTTGCTGCTATTTGTGCTTGGAGGTCGGCGATATTTTGACTGGTGTTTCTGGCAGGATATTTGCCGGAGGTGAGGATTTTTAATATTTCTTTTTCTTGGAATTTTCCGTTTTTGACGAGTTGGAAGTTATCGATTAATATTCCTTCTTCTTCTACTGTTTTACTATGGGGTGGCATGGAACCGGGGGTAATACCTCCAATATCTGCATGATGACCGCGGGAGGCTACATAAAATATGGGAGTTTCTCTTTTTTCTGTCTTTTCAGGGGGAGTTAGGGAAGTACTTGTTTCATTTTCAGAAATAATATTTTCATTGGGAGAAAGGCTTACGGATTTTAATTTCTGAGTAATAGATTTATTCTTTTCCTGTTTTGCCATGACAGGAGAGTTTTTTATCTGGGAAAGTGAAATATCTTTGTTTTTTTGGGGAGGTGGAAATACAGGGGTAATAACTGTTATGTCTGGTAAATGAGTACCGCCGTTATAGGGATTATTTAAAACATAAACGTCTCCTGGTTTGAGGATATCTTTTTTATCAGAAATTACGGCATTAACACTTTCACTCATGGAACCTAAATGTATGGGAATGTGAGGTGCATTGGCAACTAATTGACCGTCTCGATCAAAGATGGCGCAGGAAAAGTCGAGTCTTTCTTTGATGTTTACTGAGGAGCCAGTTTTTTGTAATGTAATTCCCATTTGTTCGGCGATCGCTCGAAATAGGTTATTAAATATTTCTAGCATTACTGGGTCTGCTGATGTTGGAATTTTTGTTTGAGATTTTGTGGTTGGTTCTGTTTGATTTTCTATGGTTTTTATTTTGGTTAATACGAGGTGATTTTTGAGGGTTAATTCTGCTTGCCATCCAGGTTCGATAATATTAGTTCCGGTTTTTTCTATGATTAAGGCGGGGCTATTAATTTTTGCTCCTGGTTGTAAGTTTTCTCTTAGATAAATAGGTGTATCTTGCCATTTTCCTGCGGTGTAGATTTTTGTTGTTGTAATTGGAGTTATGGCAGTTTTTTTAGTGGGAGATTGTTCTATTTCTTCTGGTGTTTCCATTTGTTGAATAAGTTCTAGGGAAACTACTTCAATTATTAGAGATTTTTCTGCCATGATAAATCCATATCTTTGTTGATGGGCTGTTTCAAATTCGGATTTCATTATAGAGATATTTTCGGCAAAGTCTACGATTAATGTTGAGTCGCTGCCTTGATATTTGATGTGAACTTTCCATAAGGATATTTGATTTTGATTGGAATTTATTTCTTGTTTAGCTTCAGTTTCCAGTGTGGCTAAAACTTGTTTAATTTCTGGCAATAATTCTGGAGTTAGTATTTTTTCAACTGCTTTTTCTTTCATAACTCGAATATCTGCTAATCCCATGCCATAAGCTGATAAAACTCCAGCATAAGGATGAATAAATATTTGTTTCATCCCCAAAGCATCGGCAATTAAACAAGCGTGTTGCCCCCCAGCTCCACCAAAACAACAAAGAGTATATTCTGAAACATCATAACCTTTTTCCAAAGATATTTTTTTAATAGCATTTGCCATTTTTTCCACAGCTATAGCTAAATATCCACTAGCTACTTCTTCTGGTTTTTTACTATTACCTATTTCTGCTGCTAACTGAGTAAACTTTTCTCTAACAATCTCCAAATTTAAAGGTAAATTTCCATCTTTCCCAAAGACTTTCGGAAAAAATTCCGGCTGTATTTTTCCGACCATTACATTACAATCTGTGACTGTCAAAGGTCCGCCTTTTCCATAGGCAGCCGGACCAGGATTTGCTCCAGCAGATTCAGGTCCGACACGATAACGAGAACCATCAAAAAATAAAATTGAACCTCCACCAGCAGCTACAGTATGTATCGACATCATCGGAGTTTGTAGCCGTACTCCTGCAATTTCTGTTTCAAATTCTCGTTCATATTCTATTGTTTTATTTTCTGCTCCAGCATAATGAGCAACATCAGTAGAAGTACCGCCCATATCGAAACTAATTATCTTATGAAAACCAGCCATTTTACTTGTTTGAACTGCTCCAACAATTCCACCAGCAGGTCCAGATAAAATACTATCTTTACCTTGAAATTTTTGAGCATCTGTTAAACCGCCATTTGACTGCATAAACATTAATTTAACTGACTGTCTTTCTGAAATATTGCTTAAAATCTTTTTGGCAAAATAATTTTCCTTTTCTGTTCCCTGTTCCCTGTTCCCTGTTCCCTTTTTTAAAGAATTACTAACTTGATTGACATATCTTAGTAAAATTGGTGATAAATAAGCATCAACAACAGTAGTATCTCCCCGACTAACTAATTTCATTAAAGGGCTAACTTCGTGAGATACAGATATTTGAGTAAATCCTATTTCTTGAGCAATTTCTTTAATTTTTTGTTCGTGCTTCGGGTAGCGATAACCGTGCATTAAAACAATGGCACAACTTCTAATTCCTGCTGTATAAACTTCTTGAAGTTGAATAGTTAACTCCGTTGTTTGAAGTGGAATTATTTCTTCACCCTTCGCTGTATAACGTTCCTCAACTTCAATAACTTTTTCATACAACATTTCCGGCAAAATAATTTCTCTAGCAAAAATATTTGGTCGGTTTTGATAACCAACTCTTAGAGCATCTTTAAACCCCTTCGTAATAACTAAAACTGTGCGGTCGCCCTTCCTTTCTAATAAAGCATTTGTAGCCACAGTAGTACCCATTTTAATCACTTCTATTTCTTCTGAAGAAATAGGTTGATGTTGAGTAATTCCCAATATTTCACGAATTCCTTGTACTGGAGCATCTTGGTAGCGATCGGGATTTTCTGATAATAGTTTATGAATAATAATTTGACCGTCCGGAGCTTTAGCAACTATGTCAGTAAATGTACCTCCACGGTCTATCCAAAATTGCCAAGAGTTGTTAGTAATAGATTTGTTAGTCATATTAATTTAGAATTTAATAAATTTCAGTGGTTTATAACAGGATATTTAGAGTTATATCTATACTTATGTAGGTGAGGTAGATTTGATTTTCTTTTCTGTTCGTTAAAACTGCAAATGGGTGCATCTCATTCAAGAGATAAAAGCTGTAATTGCAAAAAATTAACAGTTTTATCGTCTTTTCTACTCACCAAAAATAATTTGTCTGATCTAAACATATCAAGGAGGCAGTCTACATTTTCTGATAGTAGTTCATAAATCATAATTTTACAACTGATAACTGAAATGACCATTCGTAGTTTTGTAAGCATTCAGCCCTCAGCTATTAGCTATCAGCTATTAATGTTAGGAAAGGCAAAAGCAACCTTTGAAATTGAGGAAAGAATAAAAAGTTACTGTCAAAGTCTCCGGACTCAATCTGATACCATTTCTCTATGAAGTTGCGCTTAATAAAAGATAACAGCTATTAGTAATTCTTAGCCAAACCTAAGTTTTACTAATAGCTGTTATCTTTTAAATTAACCATTGATAGAAGGAGCTTCTACAGCAGCCAAATCTAGAGGGAAGTTGTGAGCATTACGCTCGTGCATTACTTCCATTCCTAAGTTAGCCCGGTTAATGATGTCTGCCCAAGTATTTACCACACGACCACTAGAATCGATGATCGACTGGTTGAAGTTGAAACCATTCAAGTTGAAGGCCATTGTGGACACACCTAATGCTGTGAACCAAATTCCTACTACTGGCCATGCTCCTAAGAAGAAGTGTAAGGAACGGCTGTTGTTGAATGATGCATATTGGAAGATTAAACGACCGAAGTAGCCGTGAGCTGCTACGATGTTATAAGTTTCTTCTTCTTGACCGAACTTGTAACCGTAGTTCTGAGACTCAGTTTCTGTTGTCTCACGTACTAAGCTGGATGTTACCAAAGAACCGTGCATTGCACTGAACAATGAACCACCGAATACACCTGCTACACCTAACATATGGAATGGGTGCATTAAGATGTTGTGCTCTGCTTGGAACACTAACATGAAGTTGAATGTTCCGGAAATTCCTAAAGGCATTCCATCAGAGAAGCTTCCTTGTCCGATTGGATAGATTAAGAATACTGCTGTTGCTGCTGCTACTGGAGCAGAGTATGCAACACAGATCCAAGGACGCATACCTAAGCGGTAGGATAATTCCCACTCACGACCCATGTAGCAGAATACGCCAATGAGGAAGTGGAAGATTACTAGCTGGTATGGGCCACCGTTGTATAGCCACTCATCCAAACTTGCTGCTTCCCAGATGGGGTAGAAGTGTAGACCGATAGCGTTGGAGGAAGGTACTACTGCACCGGAAATGATGTTGTTTCCGAACATTAAGGAACCAGCGACGGGTTCGCGGATACCATCAATGTCTACTGGAGGAGCTGCTACAAATGCGATGATGTAGCAGATAGTAGCTGTGAGAAGGGTGGGGATCATTAATACACCGAACCAACCGATGTATAAACGATTGTCTGTGCTGGTGATCCAGCTACAGAACTTTTCCCATACGTTGGCGTTTTCACGCTGTTGTAAGGTAGTTGTCATNTTTTTTATTTTGGATGGTTTGAACTACTTGTTAATATTAACTTTTCCCTGTTCCCTGTTCCCTGTTCCCTGTTCCCTGTTCCCTGTTCCCTGTTCCCTGTTCCCTGTTCCCTGTTCCCTGTTCCCTGTTCCCTATAAACCTACTTTCATACCTTAATTCAGCAATGCCGGTATTTGTTTGTGGAGCATTCCGCCAGGAAACGCTTTTTCATATTTATGAAAATAGACATCTCCTATAAAGTCTTTTAATTGCCCCTATTATTCGTAACATTCTTTTTTCATGCTTGGTATGATAGATATCTCCAATAGACATATCCATAAAAGAGGGAACAGGGAACAGATAACAGGTAACAGGGAATAATAATTGATAATTTATGGATAATAATTGATTTTATTTTTAATTTTTACCAGATGTCTAATAATAAAAAATAAAATCAATCATCCCACAGAAATCATCAATTATTTCTCTCTACTGCCTACTGCCTACAGCAAAGCTGCCTACTCCCTACTCCCTAATAATGAATAACATTAATTATAAATTCAAACAATTAAAAATCTGGCTAGGAATAGGAGTCGCGATCGCTTTTCTTTCTATTTTCCTATGCGCAATAGTAAGCTCGCCAAAATTAGTCACCGCAAAAGTTATACCTGAAAAAAAAGAGGTGCGTGGAGTCTGGATAACGAATGTTAGTAGTACCGTATTATTCGCTCCCTGGGGAATTAACCGCGCCCTCCGTCAACTTTCTCAACTCAACTTCAACACTGTTTATCCCGTAACCTGGAATAGAGGCAACACATTTTATCCCAGTGAGGTTGCTCAAAAAGTCACGGGTCAACCTCAAGACCCTACCCTTGCCACATTTCGCCTTGGTGGAGATGTACTCAGAGAAATATTTACACAGTCCCACCGCCAAGGTTTACGAGTCATTCCTTGGTTTGAATATGGTTTCATGGCACCAATAAATTCTCTGTTAGTCAAACGCCATCCCCACTGGGTGACAACGAGTCTGGACAAAAATAGAAATTTTTCCGAGGATATATTTGAATTAGAACTTAAAGACCTGCTCCCAGAACCAGATGAACAGTCTTTATTAACAACACTAAAACAGTCACTCTCTATCAATAATGTTTGGCTTAACCCCATTCACCCCCAGGTGCAAAAATTTTTTATCGACCTGGTATTAGAAGTTGTCAAAAAATACGATGTCGATGGCATTCAAATAGACGATCGCTTTGCCATGCCAGTACAATTAGGCTACGATCCAATTACAGTTCGCCTCTACAGGGAACAACATCAGGGTAAAATGCCTCCAGAAGATTTTACAGACCCAGAATGGATGCAATGGCGAGCAAATCAAATAACTGCTTTAATGGAAAGACTTTATAAAGCCGTCAAAGCAGTTAAACCTAATTGTATAGTATCCTTGTCTTCTAATCCTGATGACTTTGCTTATAAATTATATTTGCAAGATTGGCCAACTTGGATCAAGCGAGGTATAGTAGACGAATTTGTTTTACAGGTGTATCGAGATAACTTACCCTCATTTTTAGCAGAATTAGAACAACCAGAAGTGAAATTGGCCAAAAGTAAAATTCCTTTCAGTATAGGTATCCTCACAGGCACCATGAAAACTTCCATGAAGATAGAGCAAATTCAACAACAAGTAAAAGCAGTACGCGATCGCCACTTTGCGGGAGTTTCTTTTTTCTATTGGGAAACTTTATGGGGTTATTTGACTCCAAATTCACCCCAAGAGCGCCGGACTGGTTTCAAGAAAATGTTTCCTACCTCTGTATCTCGTCCGAAACTTTGAGAAGTCAAAAGTCAAAAGTCAAAAGTCAAAAGTCAAAAGTCATATGAATTCAAAAGTTAAAAACTAGGGAGCAGTAGTGGACTGTTTCAACTAAAATGATGCAATAGGAAATTGGCTAGAGATTGCTTTCCTACGGAATGCTAGGCAAACACTATTGTTTGCTATCGCAAAGCTACGCTAACGCCATGACAATTCTAATGCACTATTTAAGATGAAACGGTCCACTACTGGCGTGTCAAGCTTGAAATAGTGTTTTAGGAAAATTCTCCAAACCTTAGTCAGAGCAAGAATTATACTAAAAAATTTAATAAACCATTTTCAGCTTGACACGCCACTACTAATAACTATCCATTTTCAAGGAGAGGTAATTATTAATTATTAATTATTAATTGTAGAAGAGCTTGTGTCAATTACTAAATCATATTATTATCCATCTCATACTAAGTCCAAAACCATCGGCTGGGGTTTTTGGTTACAGTGGGTATTTTTCACTGTTGTCGGCTTTTTGGTCAGTTTAATATTTGTAGAAGTAGGTGTTAGACCCTATATTGGTGCTTTTTCAGGAGCCATGGGCGGTGCTGTCATCGGATTAGCCCAATGGTTGGTACTGAGAAATTATATTTTCCGAAGTAGATGGTGGGTTGTATTAACTATTGTGACATGGTTATTAATCGGGGCCAGTAGTTTAGGAGCATTAGGTTGGGTGGCCCCACGAACAGAACAAATTTCAGTCAGGCTATTTCATGGGTTGATTAATGGAGCTATTGTGGGGGCAATTTTGGGATTAGGCCAATGGTTTGTACTCAGGAAGCAAATTTATTGGGAAGAATGGTGGATAATTGCCAATATTATTGCTTGGTCTGTAGGTTTATCCCTTGGTTGGGCAGTGGGTGGATTTATGTATGGGGCGATCGGTCTATTTATTAGTGAAGTAATAGGTCTGTTGGTAACATGGTTTTTTGTCGCTGTTGTTACTGGTATTGCTTTGGTACGTTTATATTCAGGTCCTTGAAAAGGGGAGTGTAGGGAGTCAGTCCAGTAGGGGCGGGTTTGGCCTTAAGTTAATTGCTTAACACTAAATTTAGATGAACCCGCCCTTTGAGAAGTCAGAAGTAGGAGTCCAGTAGGGTGCGTTAAAGAATTAGCTCTGTTCCCTCCCCCCACTTTTGACTTAATTTCTAACTTTTAACTTTTGACTTTTAATTTTTGAGTTATTTCTAATTTACTCCAAAAGTTATAGAAACAGAACTAGAATACGAAGCGTATTTGGCAGTGTTAGAAGAGCTAACTTTCGCTAAAAATCTTACTCAGGAGGAAAAAGCTTTATATGATTTGTTAGTTTTGTTAATAGAAAATTATGAAGCTGAAAACTATCCTATGGCATCAGTGAAACCTTACGAAGTTTTACAGCACTTAATCACAGCAAGCGGAATTAGTCAACAAAATTTAGTAGGAATTATTGGTTCTGATGAGGTAGTTTCTCAGGTCGTAGATGGTCAACTTTCTTTGAATAACTGGCAAGCAAAAGTTCTAGCAGATTATTTCCAAATCTCTCCAACGATTTTTCAATTGTAGGTCTTTTAATAATGAATAATGAATAATTAATAATTAATAATTAAAGAATTCAGCTTTATTAGCTTCCCCTTGAAATGGGAAAAAAAGCGGTCGTTAGCGCAGCTTTCCCGTAGGGTGGGATGGGGAGGAAACTTACGCCATATCCATGAGACCAAGAAACAAATCCTTTTAACTGATCCTCTTACACTTATAAGAAGAGGTAATTCTAAATTCTAAATTCTAAATTCTAACCATGGTTCAAACTAATTTCAAAACTGCTAATCAATTGTTGCGGGAGGGCAAGCTCGATGATGCTGTGGCTGCTTACCGTGAGGCGATCGCTCTTAATCCTGATTTTTCCCATGCTCATCATAATTTGGGGGAGGCTTTGGTTAAGGTGGGGCAGATAGAAGAGGCGATCGCTGCTTTTGGTCAGGCTGTGGCGATAACTTTCGACCTATCTGTGGGTGATATATTCTGTAAATCTGTGAGTTCTTTGTTCAGTTGTACTGCTTTATCTTGAATAGCGGTATAGTTATCCAATATTTCTTGTTCTTGAGGTAATAATTCTATTCCCACAGAAGTTTGTTCATTACCTTCTACATTGTTGAGGTAATTTTCTAGTTCTTGAACTTTCAATAAATCCAAAACCTGTTGAGCTTCTGTGACTCTATTTTGCTGTAATAATAAATCTGCTAAACGACGATAAGTATCAGCATTTTTTTCGGCATAGGATTGCCGTTTATCTAGAGGAAAATTTTGTAAATCTTGCCGAATTTCTTCTGTGACATTTACAGAGTGTTTATATAAAATAATTGCTACTTCCGGCTGTTTTTCTGCAACTAATAAATCTCCAATATTACTTAAAGTTATTCTTTCACTAGCGCGATCGCCTACATTTCTTTGAGTAGTTAAAGCTTGGCGATAGTAGTCTTCTGCTCGGGTATATTCTTTGAGGCTTTTATAAACTGTTCCGAGACTATCTAAGATACGTCCTTCTTCTGTTTTATTGCCTATTTCCTGGAAAATTGTTAATGCTTGGTGCAAATATTCTAGTGCTTTTTGGTATTCGCCTTTTTCGTCATAAATTAAGCCGATATTATTCAGGCTTTGCCCTATTCCTGCTTTGTCTTTTATTTGTTCTCTAACTGTTAAAGCTTGTTGATAATATGTTAATGCTTGAGCATATTTTTTTTGCAATTTATAGGTAAGCCCAATATTATTTATTGTATTTCCCTCGCCATTTTTGTTGTTATTTGCTTGATAAATTTCTAGAGCATTTTGATACCACTCTAAGGATTTTTCATACTGACCTAATTCTTGATAAATTAAGCCGATGTTGTTAGTAACTGCTGCCTCACCTTGAAAATTTTCTAATTCCTGGAATGTTTGTAGAGCTTGTTGATAATATTTTAATGCTAGAAAATATTGAGCTTGATTTTGATAAATTGCTGCTATATTATTCTGAGTTCCTCCAACTCTAACTAAATCTCCTAATTCTTGACGTATTGCTAAAGCTTGCTCCAAGTAATTTAAAGCTTGGTCATAATTTCCCTGGAGAAAATAAATAGCACCAATACTATTTAGATTACTACCAATACCTTGTTTTTCATTAATTTTGCGACGTATTTTTAATGCTTGTTGATGATAATCTAATGCTTGGGGATAGTCAGTTAGTTTTTGATAAGTGGCTCCAATACTATGAAGGGTTTGACTTATTTTTAGAGATAGAGATTGAGTAGAATTATCTGATAATCTGTATAATAATTGGAATATTTCTAAAGCTTTTTGATAAGCTTCTAAAGCAGCTTGATATTGACCATCATTGTAGAGTTGTTCGCCTTGTTGATAAAGTGCTTTTGCTTCAGTTTGTTGTGGAGTTTGAGATATTAGCTGATTTTGAGGTTGATCAGAATTTAATATTTGAGGAAATACTGTTTCGTAGCATAAGTAAAAAGTTAAACTCAAGCAGCAGATTAGAAAAAAATTTATGAGTCTTTTAATTATTCTTCTTCCACTACTTTTAAACATTTTTTTATACTTTTTATTTATTCAGCTTTAGCAATTACCAAATAATAGGCGATCGCTATAGCGGTTTTCACAAGGGGTAAGGTATCAACAATTATCCTTAAAAAGGGGGACTTCCGGTTTCCCCCCTTTTCAAGCTATGCTTTATAAACATCTTTCTTAATATAAAACTTGACAAAATAGACAAATTATCTTGGAGACTTTAAAAGTCTTTTTCTAGAGAGAAAATATATTTTAAAGTACATTTATTTTGAATGATTAAGTAGTTTTACTTAGATACTATAACTATTTCTCCCTTCTACCCTACTCCTCTTCTCCCCTTCTCTCCGTGTCCCCGTGTCTCCGCGCCCCGTGTCCTTGTGTCTGAGGAGTTCCTTATAAGGGATAGCTTTTCAAGGGGGGTTAGGGGGGATCTCTGGCAGTGTACCTCACACTTACTGAGAAATACTAGAAAGCTATTATTTAGGCCCATTAATTTTTGGAGAAGTCTATTTGAGTTATTCTTATTATTTTTTGCCATCTTCATCAAATAAAAGAGTTACACTACCAGAGTCTCCTTCCCATCCTGTACAGTATTTAAGAACATTAAATCCATCATTGTTCAGGTATGTTTTTCCTCCTGGAGTTCGACATAAATATTTCTGAATAATTGTAGCTGTATTGGGATTTCCAACTTCTTCAGCTACTCCTATAACTTCCCAATAGTAATCTAAAGCTTTCTCACCTTTGCCTAGTTTTTCGTACATTACTCCTACATAGAATAAAGCACGACCTTCTGCAAGTAAATCTCCTGTATCTCGTCGTAGTTTTAATACCTGCTTAAATTTTTCTAATGCTTGTTCGTATTGCTCATTTTGATAATATTTATCACCCTCTTTTAACAGCCTACTTATTTCAGATTGATTATTAGAGCTACTATAAGAAATATCCTGAGCAAATACAGGTGAAATTTGTAATTTTTCTCCTTGGTGTAATCCTTCAAAGGTAGGGAAACTTAAGGCTAAAGCAGTGGCAATAACTCCCAGATAGTTTCTCCAATAACGCATATATCAATACCTCACCTTAATAAGTACTAAAAAATCTATTTCAGCTACGATCAAGGGACTTCAGGACAAAATCCTTTCGATTACATGATAGTAGTTTCTCCTGGAGAATACTGACAATTTTTCGGTTGTATACTACTTGATTAATTATCACACTGGAAAGGTTATGCAGAATTTTAAGATAGGGGGTTTATTATAAAGATAGCCTCTTAACCTCTTTCCTGATATATCTAGGTTTAAGCTATTTTTTAGGTATTGAGGTATTTTTCTATTTACCCTTCCCAGAAATCTACAAAAATCTATAAAATCTATAATTATCTGATTGACTGGCTATTTTCATCGGAAAAAATATCAAAGTCCCAATAGCTTCATCTATTAGATACAAAAGTTAACACTGCAATAGCGATCGCCAATGTGAATTTAGAGCATAAAAAAATCAACCTCGGTATTAGCTGGTCTTGATGATGAATCCTTAGTCGTATTTTGACAGTAGACATATTTCCTAAGTTTTCTCTGTAGAACCAACTAAGACAAATTGCTCATACTACTATTAAAATTTAATTATATATCGACCATTAAAGATAGGCAATACTTAAATAACTTATGTAAACATAACGATAATAAACTTCTTAGGTGGTAGGTGGTAGGTGTTATATCACGTTCCCCCGGAGGGGGAGCTACGCTAACGGTTGAATATTTATAAATAAATTTTGTGAGTCCTCAGGAGTCAACCCACCCCTCGCCCCTCCCCCTTCCAGGAGGGTAAGTCAGGAGTCAGGAGGAAAAAAAGGAGAAAAAGAGGAAATATTGGAGAATAGTATTGATAATTTAAGTATTTCTTTGGTACCGTCAGTCCTTAAATTTTATTTATAACTGATTATCCGAATATCATATTATATCATGTCCGTTTATATCGTTTGTGTAAACCCAAGGGTGAATATCTACAGGAAATTTAGGTTTTTTTCTTGCTCAATAGCCTTTCTCTCTGTTCCCTGTTCCCTGTTCCCTGTTCCCTGTTCCCTGTTCCCTGTTCCCTGTTCCCTGTTCCCTGTTCCCTGTTCCTTCTTCCTTACCGAAAAATA
>NZ_JAAHGK010000180.1:0-8068 GCF_010672505.1 Okeania sp. SIO2B9
TGTCCGGATGGGTAGCAATGGCGCTCAACAAACGGGCCATACGATTTCGATTATGAAAGTGTTGGTCTACAATCAGGTCTGGCAATATACCCAAGCCAGTTGTTAAATCAACTAAGGACTTATTGGGGGATGAGCCACTACCACCACTTGCTATCATCTGATGTCCCATTACTGCTGCTCCTGCACTTGTTCCAGCTAGAGCAATTTTTCCATCTATAGCTCTACTTCTGATTTCATCCATCAAAGGTGTTTCAGCAAGTAGGGAACAAAGACGCAGTTGGTCTCCACCAGTCATAAAGACTCCAGTACAATCTTCTAAGGATTCTAACCATCTTGGGTCTTCTCCCTGATACCTTTCCCGGATATCAAATATCTTCAGACCTACAGCACCCATTTCTTCAAAAACCTTGCGGTATCTATCTCCTTGTGCTCCTGGTTCTCTAGAGGCAGAAGGGATAACTGCTAGCCTGGCATTTACTCCTCCTGCACGATTAAAAAAAGTTTGTAGAATCTCTTTTCCATGAACTTTATCTTCCGCCCCTCCGATTACCATAATGGTTGTTTTTGTCGGACGTAATATATCTAGTTTTGAAGCTTGAGACTCTAACTGTATCATTTTATTAGTCTTGGACAGCAGGTACGCATTAAATTTCAATAATTTCAATAGTCTGTTATAATACTAGACTATCTTATAACCTTGCAAGTCCCCAGCTAACTATTGAATTTTTCAACAAATCATTTGATTTAGTTAGAATCTAAATTTCAATTGGCTGGATTAACTTGTAAACTTTTAGCATAGTCTAAATAAAGATTAATCTCAACAATTTCTAAATTTTTTAAGACACTCTAAGTATATTTTTAAGTTTTGTGCAATTTGATGTTATCACTCTGTTTCCAGACTTTTTTACAACACCCCTAAGTTCAGGTTTGTTAGGGAAAGCCCTTGATAAAGAGATTGCCAAGGTTAATTTAGTTAACCCTCGTGATTATACCACAGACAAATATCATAAAGTTGATGATGAATCTTATGGTGGAGGAGTAGGAATGGTGTTAAAACCAGAACCTATATTTGCTGCTGTAGAGTCATTAACAACTAGACCGCGACGAGAAGTTATTCTCTTAACTCCCCAAGGAGAAACAATGTGTCAGCAGCTATTTAAGCAGTTGGCTATAGACTATGACCAACTTATTTTAATTTGTGGTCATTATGAAGGTATTGATGAAAGAGTACAATATCTAGTTACTAGAGAAGTATCTTTAGGAGATTTTGTCCTTACAGGTGGAGAGATACCAGCTTTAGCTTTAATTAATGGTGTAGTGAGGTTACTTCCAGGAACAGTAGGTAAAGCTGAGTCACTAAAATACGAAAGTTTTGAATATGGATTACTTGACTATCCTCATTACACTCGACCATCTAATTTTCGTGGTTGGAAAGTACCAGAAGTTCTGCTATCTGGAAATCATGCTAAAATAGCAGAATGGCGTTATCAACAACAAATTCAAAGAACAAAATCTCGTCGCCCAGATTTACTGAAAAATAATAGAGACCTCTAGAAAATCTAGTTATTTTGTCGATCTACTTAACTTGCTCATGGTGTTTGATATTAGGTATATCTAATACCATAAGCACACTACTTTCATACATTTGATAATCAATTTTATCAATAGTTTGATAGCCTAGTTTTTCAAAAAAAGGAACTAAGTATGCTTCGGCATCTACAAAATCAAATTTAATTCCATCTAGCAACTGTTGTTTGTATAATGCTTGCATTATTCTTAAGCCTATACCATTTCTTCTAAAATTACTTTGAACCATAAACCTCCCAGTAATTGATGTACATAAAGGATGTGCATCTCCTACTTTTTCCATTTGATAGAGTTTTGTATAGTAATCTATGTCTAAATTTTCTGAGTCTAAGTTTTTAGTATAATTGCATCTAATAGTACCAACCAATTCATTATGATCAAGAGCCATAAATAGATTAGCATATAAGTCCAATGGGTCTTCTACTTTCTTTTGTTTATGGTTCGGTTCATAGTTTGGACAATTTTCAAACCATCCCAGTTCTTCTACATAGATTTGATAGCGCAATTTGAAAATTTCTTCTTTTTCTTCAGGAGTCTGAGCTAGTGTTATTTCTAACATGGTATTTATAATGTCAACTTAACACAATTTTCAAGATGGCAGAGGTGTTTTTTTTATGTATAATAAATCCTCACAAAAATTACTTATGTAAAGGATTTATAGATTGTTAATTATTCACTCAACTCCTAGCTTTTCCCATATAAATTCTGACAATTTATATTTTTTTAACACATTTAGGGGTAAATGAGCAGAACCTTGAATGTATCCCAGACAATTTTCGCTTTGACAAATACAATCAAATCCTCGATCCATAGACCATTCTGTAGATGGATAAAAGAATGTGAATTCTTCTCCAATTTCGATGTCTCGTAGGGCAATTACTACCATTTTTTTAGTATCGAAAAAAACATTAGGATCGCAACTATGGTTAATATATTGCAAAAATTCTGGGTCAAGCATAATATGTTGGTTATCGCTAATTTGGACGGTTAAATAGTTGGGGCGATCGAGTATTTCTTTATGGCTAAAATTACTGATAACCTCTCCAGACTTCAACTCAATAGTCGTATGTAGAGACTTATTTCCACTGATTTTACACTCCCGAATTTCCGCAATAGAGCTAACTTTTGTGATTTTTTGACTTACCTGCATAAATTTTTTATTGAGATACAATTTCCTAACATTCTAGAATAAATAATACTATTTTTCTTGACAGATATAAAAATATTTGTGTAATTTAATAAAAAAATTAGTTATGAATAAATTTTTCAGATTCTTCTTTTGAAAAAACCAAAAAACAGTTATGCTACAGGTAACTTTTTCATAAAGCCCTATTTAGCCTTTTCCATTAAAGATTAAAGATAAAAAGAGCAGATTTATGCCAATTTCTCTCTCTACTAACCTTCTGCCACAGATAAATTATCTTGTTGATCGATAATTTTAACAATTCCATCATTTGTTAAATCTCTGATATATTCTAATAAATCATTCTTAAGTACTTCTGGCTCTACCTGCTCTTCCTCTAATAAATCCTCATAAGCCTCTTGAATAGACCCAGAACCTATTAAAGCAAATAACATTTTAGCTGCCATATCATCCAAAATAAAATCTTCACCTTCTTGTTGAGAGTTAACTAAAAAAATTTCTCCTTCATCTTCTGCTAAAAAAAAATTATCCGTTAATAGCACTTGTTGAGTTAATATAATCTCCACAACTTACCTCTACTGACAATAAAGTTAATAAAAAAAAGTAGTTTTGTACAGTCAAGATATACTATACAATAATTTGATAAAAACTACTATTTAAGGTATTTAAATTAGAAAAATGAATCTTCGCATAGGTAATGGCTACGATATCCATAAGTTAGGACCTGGAAGACCTCTAATACTTGGAGGAGTCAAAATTGACCATGAAATGGGATTAATTGGTCATAGCGATGCGGATGTTCTGACCCATGCAATTATGGATGCAATGTTAGGCGCTCTGAGTTTGGGTGATATTGGCCATTTTTTCCCTCCCAGCGATCCACAATGGGCTGGAGCTGATAGTATAGAATTGTTGAATCGTGTCAATCATTTAGTTAAGGCTAGCTGCTGGCAAGTTAGTAATATTGATTCAGTAGTAGTAGCAGAACGTCCTAAACTCAAGCCACATATCAAAGAAATGCAATCGCGCCTCGCTGCTACTTTAGAACTACAAGCAGATCAAGTCAGCATAAAAGCTACTACTAATGAAAAATTAGGTCCTGTAGGTCGAGAAGAAGGTATTGCTGCTTATGCTGTAGTTTTGCTAAATAAATATGAAGGATAAGTGGTCATCGGAAATATTAATAGTGGAAATATTTTTTCGTTCTAGGATTTTTAGGAATATAGCCATCTTAGATAAAATATGAGCATTAGCTACATATCAAGAGAAGTAACCCTCAGTATTTAGATAACTAATATTTGTTCAAAACCTATTTAGGACAGCTATAGGAAAGAAAAAGAGAAGAATATGGAAAAATGGTCAAGTCTATCTAGCTAAATGTTGTGAACCATTACCTATTAAATGGAGATGGAAAAATTATCATATCTTTGTGATTGCAGCTATTTACAAACTACGCATTAAGTATTTGCATTTTTGGTATCTCAGAATTTATTTCATAACTAAAAATTTTTAAATTGATCCAATATAAGTTTTGTTAGTACTCTTTAGTTGAATAATAAATCAATTCATAGTTGAGCGGTCGCGGAGCGCGGAACGGAGTTCTATGCCTCAACTATACCCTCACTAATAATCATAGAGTTGTTGGGAATTAAGCTAAAAAAATGGCTAATATCATGTTCCCCTCCGGGGGAGCTACGAATTGCGGATAATCAGTTATAATAAACCTTCTGCCTTCTAACCTTGCTCTTTCCCTTCAGCATAGCTGCCCTCTGCCTTCTGCCTTTGGTCCACAGATATTATAAGTATTCAACCGAACATGATATAAAACCCTTATTAGTCAAGGTTTATAGTGTTTTTTTTTATCCAATGCTGAAAATCTTATAGAGTAAGCTTTTGAGCCTTGTCGAGCCGTCAAAAGTGACATTTGAGTGGATAGTAAATAGCTACTCAAACAGACACTGGATAGAAGTTTTTTACCGAGAAGCGCTGATGATGGTTGGGATTAAAAGAATATCAAGTAACAGATAAATGGAGTCTAGAACGCCATTTGATCGAGAGTATTTTATACCTATACTTTGATCATTTGGCATAAGCTAACTACAGGATTACAGAGGCAATGGGGGAAACATTTGAAGACATTTACTGATGCAATAGTACGCTTTTCGTATAGCTATATCTTTCCGTTTTTTTGGTGTTGCACAGTGACGAATGATTTGATATTTTTGATAGAATTGGATTGTGGATTAATCAATTGCTAGAATGATTAATTAATGGTTTTTTTTAGTCAAAATCTAAACCAATTTTTGGCGATATCATTCCATAATGTGCAACCCCGTTTTTTTTGATTGGTTGGCTAATAATCGTGACGTATTTTCTTCTCACAGAAAGAGTTGAGGCTATATTTTGGCTTAAAAGTTGTGTAAGTCCCGTTACAAGAAAAACTAAGGGACTCTTGGTTAGTTGCTCACCCATTATTAGGTAAGTAACAAACTAAGAGTCCCACAGTTCTAGAATTAAAGAAGTTTTAAAGCAAGAGTTCTATAATCTTGCCTAAATCCCTAATTTCCTAGGACAAGGAGTTGATTACATAGTCTAAGAGAGAATTGTACTCTGTCAAAGCTTGAGGAGACAAATCGCGAGGAGCACAACCACGATTACGAGCAAAGCTTAAAGCTTCAACATAAGGTGCAGTAGGTAAGCTTAGAGCACGATAAACTTCACGCTGACCAGCAATTCCCCACTCATCAAGAGGGCCAGTTCCACCAACTACTAAGCAGTAGCTGACTAAGCGCAGATAGTGCTTGACATCGCGGAGACACTTAGCCTTAAAAGTGTCTGTGGAGTTAGCTTGACCAGCATCATTCAAGTAAGGAAACTTCTTGATGCAAGCATCATAAGCTTCTTGAGCAACTGCATCAAGATTACCAGCTAGCTTTTCAGCTGCTTCCAAACGAGCTGCGGAACGCTGGATAGAACCTTGTACTGATTCTAGATCGGAACTGCTAGGAAAACGACCTGCTGCATCAGCAGCGGTAACTACTGTGGTAATAACTGATTTCATTGTTTATTCTCTTCTGTGTTTGACTTTGTTAGATTGGTATTGAAACTTACTTGGTCTTGGCTAATCGTAATAACTGAAAAGCCAATAAACTAGATACCTTTAGAGGTATGGTGTAGCAAGACTTTTTGAGAGTAATTAGCTTAGAGCAGCAATTACTGTATCAAAATAGCCACTTGCTTCAGCAACTAGGCTAGCGCAACGGTCTTCTGTTACAGTAGCTCCCATGATGCGCTTTTTATCTCCTGCAAATTCATCACTAGGCTGATCTTTGATGTGAGCTGCAGCTTGAGCTTTCATAATTTGAACAGCGCGAACTGTAGATGTAGCAGGAACACCTAATGCAGTGTAGGTTTCTTTTAAACCATTTAAGCAACGGTCGTTGAGAACAGAAGCATCACCAGCAAGTAGTGCGTAGGTAACGTAGCGTAGGATGATTTCACCATCACGCAAGCAAGCAGCCATACGACGGTTAGGATAGCAGTTTCCACCAGCTTGGATTAATCCCTGGTTTTCACAGATCATTCCAGCAATAGCATCAGATACCATGCAGCTTGCGTTACTAGCAATGGCGTTTACTGCATCAAGACGTCTGTTGCCTTGAGCAATAAATTCTTTGAGCTTATTTAATTCATCGCCACTAACAGGGGAAGTTGAGGCATCTGCTGAAACTACAGCTTTCGAAAAAGCATCTAACATTGAGCTCTCCTTAAAAATTGATTTTTTTGTAACCTTGATTTGAAGTTTCTAATAAGAAGGTCTCTTTTGTCTCGCTTTCTGAGGAAGAAAGTAATAATTCGTAAACAAGTAAATATTTGTTACGACTTTCCAGGCAATTAGCCAATCAGGTGTCCAGAAGCTACGATCAAAACCAAATATTTATATATAGCAGTAGGTTTTTTGGCGTTTGATATCATGTCTGGTTGAATACTTATAAATAACGACGGAGGAGTCAGGAGCTAGGTAGGTGAGCCGTCGGATTAGCAACGTACAGGAGGGAAGAAGAAGGAAGTTTTTTATTACTAATTAAACGGACATGATATGACAATAAATTTGGGTTGTCAGGGAGTAGAGAGTAGGGAGTAGGGAATAGAGAAATGTCCGCGCCCTATTTGCGTAGTGCTATAAATGCCAAAATGTCAATCAATCATTACCGAAAAGCTTCCGTTGAGAGTAAGTGTGTTTGAATCAGGGGATGAAAACGAGCGAGCCTTTTAGGGTAAAGACTTTAGTTGTCCTAATTACAAAAAAAACGTGCAGTTGAAAGCCAAGTGGTTTTAGCCCTTGGATGAAAACAAGTTGTGGGAATTTATTCCCAAGTATCCCAAAATGTGGAATAATACTAATGAATACGAGTAGGAACAAGGTTTGTCCCATAGACTCAATGCTTGCAGGGGTGAAACTCCCGCCAGTAAGAAACTAGTAGCGCTGTTCTATCAAGACGCTTGGCACAGGCAAGTAGGCAGCAGAGATAGGGATTTATGGCTCTGAGTTGAGTAAAACCACTCTGAAAATCAAACTAAAAAAGTAAAGGCAATGTGTGTGGCATTTTTGTCAGCAGATCTGAGTCTGTAGGTAGTTTTTGACTGCTACCACTGGGAAGATTAAGTCCAGTGACAGCTAGTAGGTGTGACGAATCGTGTTTTTCAACCGATTTGGAACAACTCCTTAGAATCACCCGTACTTCAGTCGGGTGAGAAGTCAAATAGTACAATTAGCTTGAGTTTAAAGTTTCGAGCTCGATAAATGTATGCTTGTCAACAAGTTTTAGGGGAGTCATACCAAATTCGGTTATTTTAAAGATATTTGGTAGTCCTGTATGGTAATGGTGAGGATATATATTAGAGTTGTTGGGAATTAAGCTAAAAAAATGGCTAAAACCCTTATTAGTCAAAGTTTATAGTGTTTTTTAAGCCTAAAAACCTCAAAAGCTTACTATATAAGCTTTTGAGGCTTTTGAATTTTTATTTCCCAACAACTCTATTTTTTAATTTCTCCCACACTCCCCATCTCCCCATCTCCCCATCCCCCTATCTGTATATTAGACATCTCCAGAAAATAAACTTGCCCTTTATTTGCTATAAACTAGGGTTTGCTGAAAAAGTCTTATGAGTGAGGGTAGGAGACAGGAGACAGGAGACAGGAGACAGGAGACAGGAGAAATGGGAATGAACGAGGAGGTAGGAGTAAGAATTTTAAGAATGATTTTTATGCCCAACTCTGGCCTAAAATACTAACTTTTTGAGCGTGAAGAACTGAAAACCAGGCACTTTTTAAAG
>NZ_JAAHGK010001800.1:0-1054 GCF_010672505.1 Okeania sp. SIO2B9
ACTAACTACTGAAATTAAGATTTAAAGACCGAATTCATACTGGAATTATCTTTGTTTTTGAAATTATTTATCATCCTGAAAATCATAGGATGGGTCTGGTTCAATTTCTCCACCGAAACAGATATCTAAATAACTTTCTTGAAGGGAATGAACAACTCTCTCCAACTCATCAATAAGATTCCTTCGAGTCATTTTTTCAACTGCATCAATATGAGCTTCACTTCCCCCTTTTCCTAAATACTTATATTTAGTTTTTTTCTGACTATCAGTAGCCATAGGAAAAATCGGTGAAGTAGATTGTAATTTATAATAATAGTACAGTTTCTGATTTCTATTGACTTGATAACGAATGATATGACAATCACGAGGAATCACCTCTCCTTCTCGTTCAATTTTCTTAATTTTCTGCTTCATCTTACGGATTAAACTCTGAATTTGTTTCCCTCTAATGGCTGCTGATTGAGTGGTGTGCTTGGATATTGGTGTAGACATAAGACTGAATAGTTAAGAAAGCATCTAGGTTAGCGTAAAATATACACTAATATTCAGAGGTGTATTATTCACAACCATGAAAAATCAAGAAAACAGTCAGTCCATCAAGGAGTTCTTATACTGGAGGGAAAACTTATATCATGGAGTTAATGCTAGAAAAGAAACTGTCACAGAATTAGTAGATGCCCTCTCATCAAACCAAATCGCAAGTTCGGTAGTAGAATTGTCTGAACATCCTTTATTTCGACGAGATTATAACAGTTTATATAAAGGAATTCAAGAATTTTTACCCGCTCAAAATGATCATAATTACTCACAACAAGTTAATTACTTATTAGAGGCTGCATCTCAAACAATTCCTACTCCAGTTTCCCGACATTTTCATTTATTTGGAATTGATACAACTCCTTGTCCCCGTCCTTTTTCAGCTACATTAGCAGACAAAACCTTTATCCATTATCCTAATCCAATTAAAGGAAATAAACCCATTAGTATTGGCCATTCATATTCAGTTATATGTGCTTTACCAGAGGGAATAGCAACAGGTAATGTACCTTGGGCT
>NZ_JAAHGK010001801.1:0-1053 GCF_010672505.1 Okeania sp. SIO2B9
AAAAGTGACATCTTCATACAAACTATCAATGCTAGTCCGAAAGTCAATGCTTGCCAGGAGAATTTCACTGCTTTGAGTGTAAGTGTGTAATACCCAAAGACCTTCAGCATTACGACGGAAACATTCTAAACGCTGGCGTTTTTGGTTAATTAAACGTATTCTTGCAAGGTTGGTAATTGCTGATAATTGGCAAATTTGTCACCGCGTTCTAATGCTTCTGTGCTTTCGGATAAAACTTCCACTATTAAACAAGGATATTTTTTATGATTTGGCAAAGCTTTATCTCTGGCGTCGCAAGTTACCATAACATCAGGATAATAGAATGTATTGGTAGTTTCTATATGAGCTTTCATATCCGACATATAGACGCGACAACCACTACCTCGCAGATAATTTCTTAATGCTGAAGCTAGGTTGAGGGAAATAGTCACATGAGCATCACTAGCACCGGCCATTGCGTATACTTGTCCATCAATATATTCGTGTTTGACGGGACTGAGTTCTTCTTCTGTGAGATATTCTTCATGAGGAATGTAATTTGTGTTTTGGTTAGCAATCATGGTTTGAGAGATAGAAGTATTATATAGATGTCTGAACTTTGGGATGCTTTGGAAGAATGATTTTACTCGATAGTCATATTTTTAATATGATTTCTCAACCATTCATAGACTAAAATTTGTACGTCAATTTTTCTCTGTTCAGCAATTTTAGTGATAAATTGTTCGACATCTGGTTCGAGATAAATGGAGTAATGAAACTTAGCATCGGGATGGTAAAACTTGCCTTGTTCTGCTTGGGAAAAATCGTATTCTGATTTCATAATTGCCTCTTTTGATAAACTTGAGTTTCAGTTAAAGTAGCTTTACGAGCTGAAATAATCCGAATTTAGATAGGAGAATTTATTGATTTCTTTAAAGGTATGGATAACAACCCTTAAAATACCTGTTTCATCTAAGCCCATAGTAATCCATCTATCTTCATCTTGACTATGTTCTTCATCGTAGATTGTTAATTGATAAGGATCGCGGAAAACAGTTGATGCCAAACGAAAAT
>NZ_JAAHGK010001802.1:0-1053 GCF_010672505.1 Okeania sp. SIO2B9
TATATACCCAAGAAGAGTTTTTTCATACTTTTAATACTTTGCATGAAGCTGGCAAACAAGTAGTATTGGCTTCCGATAGACCTCCTAATCAAATTCCTAGTTTACAAGAACGTCTTTGCTCTCGGTTTTCTATGGGATTAATTGCTGATATTCAAGCTCCAGACCTGGAAACTAGGATGGCAATTTTACTGAAAAAATCTGAGTATGAAAATATGATTTTGCCTAGGGATGTAATAGAGTATATCGCCTCTAGATATCCTTCAAATATTCGGGAGTTGGAAGGTGCTTTGACTAGGGTTGTTACTTATATTTCTATTTCAGGTTTGCCGATGACTGTAGAGAATGTCGCACCTATTTTAAATCCACAAAATGAAAAATTAGAGGCATCTCCAGAAGCAGTTATTAAGGCTGTTTCAGAAGTTTTTAATGTGTCTATAGAAGATTTAAAAGGAAGTTCTAGAAAACGAGAAATTACTTTGGCCAGACAAGTTGGAATGTTTTTGATGCGACAACATACTGATTTAAGTCTGCCAAAAATTGGGGAGTTTTTTGGTGGAAAGGACCATACAACTGTTATATATAGTTGCGATAAGATTGCCCAGCTACAAAAGAATGATTTAAACTTAGGCCAAACTCTCAGGCAGTTGAGCGATCGGATTAATTTTTCTAGTCGTCATTAAAGATTGTTTCTAATGTGAATGTAAAAAAATGAATCGGGAGTTAGTACTCAGGGATTGGGAAAAATGATTTTCTATTTATACTGGAATCAAGGTTTTTCTTAACTACTTAAAAAAATTAATGGAGCAGTATTTTTTTAAACTGATATAATACTTTCCCTAGATGGTCTAAGTTACTTAAAAAAAGTGAAACAAGAAAACAATCTGAAGTTTAAACAAAGCGAAACAATCGAGCGTAAAAAAGAATCAAAGAGAAACAAACTAAGAACCAAAGAAACAAAAAGAAGAATAAATTGTAAAGGGATATAATCAAATTTTAACAAGGGAGAAAACAATAAAGGGAAATAACTCACTGCATCGTTCTGGGTCTTCATCA
>NZ_JAAHGK010001803.1:0-1051 GCF_010672505.1 Okeania sp. SIO2B9
TAGGCCTGTAGGTGAAATTGCCAACTATCTTGGGGTCAATAAGAGTGTTATTGGCAAGTGGTGGCGGCAATACAACGCGCAGGGAGAGGCTGCGTTGGTCCAGCAAAAGCGGGGTCGCCAACCCGGGTCGGGGCAGCATCTAAGTGATGTGCAGCAGGCACACCTACGTACCTTAATTGAGACGGGACATCCGGAGGATTATGGGATTGAGAGTGCGTTGTGGACCCGTCGAGCGGTTCAATCCTTGATTGCTGAGCAGTGCGAGCTTCAAATGCCCGTGCGCACGGTCGGTGACTATCTGAAGCGATGGGGCTATAGTCCACAACGGCCTCTTAAACGGGCCTACGAACAAGATCCAGATGCGGTTGCCCAGTGGTTGGATGAGGACTATCCAGCCATCAAAGCTAGAGCGAAAGCAGAAGGGGCAGAGATTCACTGAGAGGATGAGGCGGGGGTACGCTCGAATGACCAACGCGGTCGTAGCTACAGTCCCAAAGGCAAGACGCCGGTAGCGCCGCACAGTGGTCGGCAACGCAGCCGAGTGAACTATATCGCTAGCGTCAGTAGCGGTGGGATAGTCCGTTTCATGGTCTACACCCAAACCTTTGACGGGCCACTGTACGTGCGGTTTCTACAGCGGCTTATACGAACCAGGAAAGGCAAGTTATTTTTAATCGTAGACCGTCATCCAGTTCACACCAGACGGTTAGTGCAGGCTTGGCTAGAGGCCCATCACGATAAGATAGAAGTCTTCTACCTCCCGGCCTATTCGCCTGATTTGAATCCAGCAGAATACCTCAACAATGATCTCAAGCAGCAAGTGCATGACAAGCCACCCACGATGAGTGTAAAGCAGCTGAAAAAGAGAACCGCTTCAGTGCTCATGCGATTACAGAAACTACCGGCACGAGTCAGTCGCTATTTTCGTCATCCAAGTATTGCTTGAGATCATTGTTGAGGTATTCTGCTGGATTCAAATCAGGCGAATAGGCCGGTAGGTAGAAGACTTCTATCTCATCGTGATGGGCCTCTAGCCAAGCCTGCACTAACC
>NZ_JAAHGK010001804.1:0-1042 GCF_010672505.1 Okeania sp. SIO2B9
TCAAATCCTATTAATACCATCGTGTATTACCTTTACTAATGCACCCTACTATCTAATACCAGTTTAATAAATCTTTGCTACAAATATTTAGGTTATTGCTATTGAGTCAGGAGACAGGAGACAGGAGACAGAATGAATTGCTTCAATACCATTTTCAGGTTGGAAATCATTTTTTTGTCAAAGGACATATCTTGCATTTGTATTTTTATTCCCCTTACTGTTCGTAACATTCTTTTTTCACGCTTGGTATAATACCCCACCGTCTACACGGTGTTCAAAATTACTTGGGGGAGCGTAGACGCGGAGCGGCTTGTCGAAGACTATCCATAAGTAATTTCCCTCCTGTCTCCTGTCTCCTTCTTCAAAATAAATCTCTGCCCTGAAGTACGACAAAACCCGCAGTATTTTTACAGCCCTTAGAAAACTGAGTCAAAGCATTTTTAATATGAGCATCTAAACCAATCCAACTAACAACAGCTTGTAAAAATTTAGGGGTACGCCCTTCATGGTGCATTTTCAACAAAAACCGTAATAAGTAACGTAAAGGTTGGTCATTATCCACGGGATTATATTCAGCATTGCGACTAATTTTTCTAAATCCAAAAGTAGGTAAATAATTATTTCTTGGTTCTTCAATGGTTGTACAAATTACACAACCCAAAGTTTGTACTGGAGTAATGGCAATGGCAACTTGAGAATTTAATGGTGGAGAGGATAAGAAATTAAGCAAGTCGGCATATTCCTTTTTGATTCTTTCTAATAATTGTTTGGCTGCTCTCTCTCCTTTTGTCATTTCCATCTCGCATTTAACTGGAGCAAATATGACTAAGCGAGGTTCTCGAATATCTTTATAAGCTTCTTTAAACATGGCTAGCGCGTGCTGGTGGTCGACGACCTCTTGGCCACGGGCGGCACCGCGGAGGCCGGCATCAAGCTGCTGGAGCGGCTCGGCGCGAAGATCGTCGGCGCGGCCTTCGTCATCGATCTGCCTGCGCTCGGCGGCCGCGAGAAGCTCCTGGCCCTGGGGCACGAGGTCCACACG
>NZ_JAAHGK010001805.1:0-1038 GCF_010672505.1 Okeania sp. SIO2B9
TACTTCCTTGATGATAAATAACTTTGAAATAAGGTGAATTTCCCAAATAATTTAATAGATTTTCATAAATATTCCAGCTTATATCAGTAGAAATTAATAAGCGATTGCTGACGCAAAGCTTCGCTAACGCTATCAAGATTATCACAGTTCAAGTATTCGATAAGTTTCACAAAAGATTGTGTATTAGCTGATAAAACTACCATAAAATCAACCTCTCATAACTTGATTTTGCTGATAAAATTTAGTATTTTGGTATTTACAGATATTTATTTGAGATATTTGTTGATAAAAGCATCTGGAGTTAAACACTCAAAATCAGCGATCGCTTTAATTAGTTCTCTATTAGAAGAGACAAAACAATCTGTTAGTCCAAACTTAGCTGTAAGAAAAACTTCTATATCTTCTGTGGGGATATTTCCTGTTAAATTAATTTCTTTGAAGAGATTCTACCACTCTGCATCAGGGGTTACATAAAAGATGTTGAGATTTGACCAAATAAGACCAAGAACTAAACCTGCTTTGTCTTTATTCCATAAATACTTACCCACTCGCCAGATTTGGTCAATTAACTCAGGAGATAAAATAATTTCAGCTTCAATTTGAGCATATTGTTTTTCATAGTAACCTATAGATTCAAGAATTTTTGCCTCATCTGAATTAACTTCTTGAATGCCGATTATATTTTGTATCAAGACATAAACGTTTGATTTTAGAGATTATTTTATTCTCTCTTTTTCCTGAAGCATTTCTAATTTAACTTTCTTGATTAGGTCGAGTATCTTTTCCTGAGAATCATATCCTTTTGCTTTTGCTATTTCCCGCATAATTTCAAATTCATCTGGCTCATTTTTGGTAACAAGAATAATGTCTATTTCACCGTTATTAAATTCTGGAGGAACAGTAATTTTTACTTCTCCATTTTTCACTGTTCCTGTTGTTTGTATAATTCTCATCTCATACCTCGTATCTATGACTTAATAATTAAAGTTTTACCTAAGTAAATCATCCTTTTTTCAAAACTTCAGAAACACCTAAGTA
>NZ_JAAHGK010001806.1:0-1037 GCF_010672505.1 Okeania sp. SIO2B9
TTTGTTGCCTCACCTTCACCTAAGTAGAAAGGTACAGCTACTGGTATTATGACAGGAGTAATAACAGTTGTAGTTCCCAGGATAAACTCATTTACTCCAGGAGTGCCAATGAGGCGATCGAACTCGCCGAGACCATCACTAAGGTAATCTCTTTCAAAAAAGTAATCTACTGCAACTCCAGTTACTTCCAGAAAATTATTTTCTTCTCCCACAGGTCTAACAAGATCACTACCACTGGTACCACCAAAAAGAGCAGCTCGATTTTCATTAATACCAAAGTTGAGATAATGTTCTAAACCAGAACCAATGAACCCATTATTGACAGCTTCAGCAACGCCAGGATTATTTGCTAAATATTCGCCTTCTACAAAAGATATTTCTAGAGGTAAAGGTTCGTCATTCGGGGGGTTTTGAGAACCAAAGCGGAAGTTACTGTCATCCAAAAGCAACTCACCAGTAAAAGGATCGACAACATTCTCCACTACTGCTAACCCTATTCCTGTAGTGCTACGGGCAATAATGGTAGCGTCAGTTTCTCCTGGTGCAAAACCAATGGAGTAGTTTCTAGTAAATGAATTATTTTCTTTGCCCAACTGGATAATGTCAACACTGGGGTCAAAATTGCTAATCCGAACATTACTATCTATACCATTGTAAAAATCTTGACCAGACTCACCTAAGACAAATATATCAGTAGCGTTGCCTCCAACTAAAGTATCAAAACCACCACCTCCATCACCTGCAACAACCGTTTGATAAATACGATCGCCTTCAGCATTTAAAGTGACAGGTACTCCGATCAAGTCTATTTCTGTTCCTGATACACCCACGGAAAATTATGGGAGAAAGTCATTGCCAGTTGTACCAGTAAAAGCAGCAGATCGTTGTTCAAACAACCCAAACAGGAGATAGTGTTCAAAACCAGAACTCATCACACCGCTATTTACTGCTGCTGCCACATCAGAGTTTTCCAGCAAGTATTCACTTTCAAAAAATGCCATACTTTTTTTCAGTTAAATAAAATTTTTTTCCTTAAA
>NZ_JAAHGK010001807.1:0-1037 GCF_010672505.1 Okeania sp. SIO2B9
CTGCCGGAGTCACTTTAGGATTAATTATTGGATTATTATTATTATCTTCTCGCAAATTTACCAATATATTTTTTCAAATAGCACGAAAAATTGCTCCGAAAAAAATAGATTCAAAGATTGATAGTTTAGAGCATTCTTGGATAGAAATGCACAGATATTTTTGGCACGACAAAGCACAATTAACCAAAATTGCTACTACTTCAATATTTATCTGGTTCGGGCATTTATTACAAATTTGGTTTTTTACTCTAGCGTTAAATGTTTCGGTTCCACTTTTGGCAAGTTTAGCATTATCTCCCTTAGCAATTTTGGCTGGATTATTACCTTTAACTTTTGCTGGAGTTGGTACTCGTGATGCTGCTTTTATTCTGTTTTATCAACCTTATTTTTCTACAGAAGTTGGAGCAGCTTTAGGATTACTTTGTACATCCCGTTATGTATTACCAGCAATTGCTGGTTTACCATTTTTCGGACAATATTTAATGGCTATGGAAAAAATGCAGAATATTAGAAAATCTCAGTAAGCATTTAGCTGTCAGCAATCAGCAATCAGCCATCAGCCATTGCTTTTTTTTAGTTCTAGATAAAAGCTTGACTAATACCAATTTGATAAATGTTTTGTACATTTTATTGAGCGGGGGAGTAGGGGAGTGAGGGAGTAGGGGAGAGGTAAAAATAAGAATAATTAACAATAAATGGCTAATAATTATCGAAAAAAAATTCAGCTTGTGTTAATTACTTAATAATTGAAATGTCACTTAAATATAGCATTCTTTTTTCAAATTGGTATAATAGTTTCAAATTTTAAATGTTAAAGCGCTTCCCGTTGTTATGAGGTACACCTGTCGCGGGCAAGATGCCCGCACTACAATGATTTTACTATTCAAGCTTGTACCTCATTTGCCCGAAATATGCTGTAAATAATTTCGGTAAATTACTGTAAAATTAAAGTTCTGTAGCTCTATAAAATCTTACTTTTAACTTTTAACTTTTAACTTTTGAATTGACTATGTCACAAATAATTTTCAACTTTAAAT
>NZ_JAAHGK010001808.1:0-1037 GCF_010672505.1 Okeania sp. SIO2B9
TGGCAGGAATTGTACCAAATTCATTTCTAACTTGCATAGAATAATATCTCGATCGGGGTTGACTGTAGATACAGATAGACAAGTTAACTAGCTATTAGCTTTTAGCATTCAGCTATCAGCTTTTTGAGCTTGGGATAAATAAGTTGCAAAAAGACTTTAAAGCTTTTTCCATCAGGGAGAAAAAAAACAAATATTTGAAGGTAGAATGATTACGCAAATATTCAAACAATTTTGCTCTCCAAATACTTTTTTTTAGATAGTTTTCTATATCCCTGAATTTCCTATCCTCTACCCCCTGCCTTTCCCCGACTTCACTACCTAATATAAATAAAAATTTCTACAAACTATTCCTAATATAATTGATAATATCTTCGGGAGATTTTACAGCATCTATATCTATTATTATCGCTTCTTCTGGTTCTTCAAGATCGTCAAATTGACTTCTTAACATTTCAACTTTCATAAAATGATTTTCTCGTTCCTTTAGTCTTTGGGCAAACAAATCAAAAGACCCTTTTAAGTAGACAAGTTTAATATTTTGTGAGTCTTTTATCAGTAGATGACGATAAGCTTTTTTCAGAGCAGAACAGGCTAATATAATATTTTTATTATTCTCTAACCATTGCTCAATTGCATTTCTCATTTCTACTAACCAAGGAATTCGGTCTGCATCATTTAAAGGATTACCACTACTCATTTTTTTTATATTAGCTTGGGAGTGAAAAGAATCAGCGTCATAAAATTCATAACCTAGAGATTTTGCTAATAATTTTCCAATAGTAGATTTACCAGAACCAGAAACTCCCATTATGATAATAATCATTGTATTAATTCTCAAAAGTTCTTAAATATTAAAATGGCAATAGAAATAGAACGTAAGTTTTTAGTTAAAGGCAACGGGTGGCGTAATCAAGGTGTTGGGCAAGTTTATCGTCAAGGTTATATGTCTACAGAAGATGGCATAACATTAAGGGCAAGAATTGCGGGAGACCAAGGCTATTTAACTATTAAAGGACCTTCTGTGGGTAATTCACGGT
>NZ_JAAHGK010001809.1:0-1036 GCF_010672505.1 Okeania sp. SIO2B9
TGGGTAAAAGTGATTCATTAATGGATAAAGGAGCAAAGCATTAGAAATGAAGTCTATCCCTCACTCCTAATGCTTTACTCCCTATTAGTAAATTATTAAGCGAAATAACTCAGTCTACCTAAAAATTCATTTCAGCAGCTTGAACTTTCTCAACTTGTTTCTTCTTCAGAACTAACATAATCTGAGCTAGCATGACCAGAGCAAAAAATGCCATCAACCATTTAACTCGATTTGCATCTTGCAGCACAATTTCAATATCTGTTTGACCAAAACCACCGACATTAGGGTCATTTGTAATAACTTGACCCGCTTCAACAGTATCTCCTACAGCAACTAAAAGTTCTGGGCCTGGAGGCACTGTATCCACAACAGTCTCACCGTCAGTAGTTACAATAGTAATGTTATTACCTACATATTCTTCAAAAGTAATATCAGTAATCTTACCACTAGCAGAGATGTTGTAAACAGTATTATTGCTCTTATTACCAGCAGGATAAACCTGACCACGACCTCGGTTTCCGCCTACATGAATAGCATACTTACCAAAGTGGATAGATTTATCAGTGGCAGGATCTGGAGATAAAACCGGGAAAACAATCTCTTGATATTCTTCTCCAGGCATTGGCCCAACTAAAATAACGTTTTCTTGGTCTTCAGCGTAGGGTTGGAAGTAGAGACCAGAAATTTCTTCTTCCCATTCTTCAGGTATTCTGTCTTCAGGTGCAATTTTGAAGCCTTCAGGCAACATCAATACAGCACCTACATTTAAGCCACCTTTACTACCATCACCCAAGACTTGTTGAACCTCAGTATCATAAGGAACATTTACAACAGCCTTAAATACTGTATCTGGTAGTACAGACTGAGGTACTTCTATTTCAGTAGGTTTAGCACCAAGGTGACAGTTAGCACAAAGAATTCTGCCTGTAGCTTCTCTAGGAGTTGCTGGAGCAGTTTCCTGTGCCCAGAATGGATAGGCATTTGCAGCCTGGGGATGGACTATATCATTGGTTAGGAATAGAAGTACCTCAGTCTA
>NZ_JAAHGK010000181.1:0-8051 GCF_010672505.1 Okeania sp. SIO2B9
TCGGTGGGGTATTAAACCCACAAAGAAAATGATAAAATATCCGACTACCTCCTCTAAATCTCCCATTCCTCCTGACTCCATTTCTCCTGACTTCCCCTCCTGGGAGGGGTTAGGGGTGGGTTGACTCCTACCTCATACCAAAAGACTTCCATAAGCAAACCCTATTTATAAATATAGCAGTCGAAACAAAGGGCGAGGACATTTACAGCATATTTCTGGCAAATGAGGTACAGAGTAAATGATGAAAATATTGTAGTGCGGGCATCTTGCCCGCGATGGATGTACCTCATAACAACGGGAAGCGCTGTATAAAGGCTCAAATGAGCGTCAGGGATTACTTTTAACTTCTGACTGTCAGATGTGCGTCTTACATTCTGAGGAAACCTTGCCAATTAGCACTTGATGCATGACTTTTGCCTAGCGCGGAGCGCTATAAGTCCGCAAAAAGTGGGGATAATAAAGATATTTTGTGTCGAAGCGAAAGTAGATATTTTTTCATAACACTATGAAACAGCTCTGATATTACATAGTTCTGGCGTTGCTGAAGCACCTGTATGATATGAATTCTAATTACTTAAGAGTCAACCCACCCCTAACCCCTCCCAGGAGGGGAAGTCAAGAGTCAGGAGTCAGGAGGGAAGAAAGAAGAAGAAACCCCGAGTAGAAGGAGGAGGTTTTTTGCTCGCCCTCTTATCCGGACAAGATATCATACCTCAAATCAGCAACGCTATAGTTCTTAGAAGAACTTAGCCTTTTCGGCTATAGTTAACTGAACACCAAAAAGGCTTTGTTATTTCTTCATCTCCGTCCTATTGTGAATGAAAAATTCATCATTCACATATCACATATATAATAGTAGTATTTACTACTCTATTTATTCTTGTCTTTGACCATTACGGAATACTCCTGGAAATCTTTTTCCTTCAGCATCTATAATAATCCCTACACCATGAGGTATTCCTCCTCTTAATTCTCCTTGATAACGAATTCCATTAGGATATGTACAACTTCCTCTCCCATCTAGTTCTGAATTATAAAAATCTCCTTGACATCGTATGCCATCAGCACGAGTAAACACTCCTGGACCAAAAGGAGAACCTGCAAAGAAATCTCCCTCATAGCGATCGCCATTAGCATAAATAAATTGACCTTGACCAGTAGGCTGACTACTAATCACATTACTAGAGAGATTCTCCACTAAGTTAAATTCTCCGACAAAGCGATCTTGATTGGCAAAAGTAATTGTACCCGACCTAATTTGTCCATTTTGGAATACTCCTGTAACTCTGGAATCATCAGAGAATATAAAAGTACCCTGTCCATTAGGCAGACCATTCCGAAACTGTCCTTCGTAGCGATTACGATTAGCATAGACATATACACCACTTCCTTCTGGTCTTCCATTGACAAAATCTCCAGCATAATTATCTCCATTGGGATAATTGCATTTAACTCTGCCAGTAGGAGGGTTTCCTTCACAAAAAGGTGCTTCTGTTTGTTCTTGTGCCATTAAGGACTGAGGATGCCACATCAAAATTGTGTATCCCAGGCAAGAACCTGTTAATATCGCTATTTTTAGTTGTTTTATTGATAGCAGCATGGCCTATACTAAGCCTATTTATTAATTTAAAGAGTTTCTATTATTTCTTGATTCCATTATATCCATTATATACAGTTGCACAGAACTGTGGAAATTGATTCTAATTTTACTCCAGAATGTCTCAAGATACTTGATACTTCTTGCAAAAATATTTTATGCTATAATTTACAGATATTTTTTGTCTAAGTTGACTTGATAAGACAGGCAGAATTCCTCATTTTTTCTGAATAATTGATCTTAAGCGATCGCTCTCTAGCCAAATCATTAAAAATAGGCATACTAAAAAAGTTCACCTAATGATTAAAAGCTCAACCAACTAGAAATTTAATAGATTTTTTTTCAACTTAATTAGACAAATCCTAATTATAAATACCAGCTATTAAGTTGGATATTAACCTGAATCTCTTACCCCGATTTCGTTCAGGATTAGAATATGTTCTACTTTAATTCGTCATCGATTAAGTTGACGATTATATTTTTTATCTTATTTTGTTAACTTTTTCCCTTTCTTTTTCTCAATTGGTGTTTTACTTAATTGATGGATGAATTTTTGCAATTCCTTGATCGCCTTAATCTGCAATAACTTTAATTAAATCTCTCAATAGTTTAAAATTATGATTTTTTCCTTTTATCTTGACTAGGCACATAATCAAACCACTTTTTTGTCTAATTATCAATTGTGTTTTTAAAGTATGTTCTTTTTTTTTCCACTATCAAACTGTTTTTGTCTTTTTTTAGGTCTTTCAATTTGACTTTCCATGAAATCCATTACTACCAGTTCTTCTTCAGCATAAATTTGACATAATTCTGTTTTTCCAGGCAGTCAAAATTAACGAAATTTAATTAGAATAATTTATTTTTTTACTCCTCAGTTGTTGGCTGACTTCCTACCTCTTTTTGAATTTCCACACCACTTTGCTCAAACACGACAACTGGGTCAGCTCCTGTCTTAAAGTCCACTCGCTTTACCAATACCTTACCATTAGCTAGTCGTTGTCCAATTTTTACATATCTACTTGTAGGCTCTGTAGGAACCTTAACAATAATCTGCTTTTGATGTCCCACTTGCACAACTCCACTAACTTCTATACCGTCGGCAATAGTTGTATCTGGTGGCGGTGGTGGAGGAGGTGGTGGTGGCGGTGGTGGTGGTGGTGGTGGTGGAAACCCTGGCCCTCGCCACTGAGGAGGCGGGGTTGACTCTATTGGCAGTTCTGGTAAACCTGGTACTTGTTGAGTAGATGAACTGGGCAACTCTGGGGGTTTTGGTGGAGATGGTGGCTCTTGAGATTGTGATTGTTGTGTAGTACCTGGAGGATGAGCTGCAACTTTTGTATTATTATTTTTTCCTGACTGAGTATTGTTTTGTGATGCTGCTTGTTTGTTTGTATTTTGCGGTAGCTTACTGTTGGGCGTTTGCCTTGATGGAGGGGGTGATTGAGCTGAACTTGAATTTTGTCTGTTTGTGGCAGATGGCTGTTGTGAATTTTGTTGTTGAGGAACTTGGTTTGAGTCTGTCCCTTGGTTTGTTCTGGTTGCAGTTGACTCTGGTTCCCTCCAAGAGGAAGGGGATTTAGTTTCTGGTAGAGTTGGAATATTTGGTACTTGCTGACTATCTAATTCAGGAAGTTGGGTAGATACAGAATCTCCTGTTTGATTCGATCTCCGACTTGGTACTGGAATAGTTGGTAAATTTGAGAAGGGGTCTCTGGTCTCTGGAATGCTTGAAATAGAAGTAGGTGTTTGAGTTTGAACTTCTTGTTGGAGGGATTTTGTTCTTTCATTCGGGTCTGTAGACCTAATTAAATCTTTTGCCGTCTCTGACTTTTGGGGAATATCTGGAGATGGGAAAGGTTCGTCAACAGCAAGAATTTGAGAAGGAGATTCAGGAGGGTCTATGGGAGTAGGAGAAGATTCTGGAGTATTGGCAGTAGAACTGTTTCCTCTGTTAAAAAATGGTAGAGATTCACATCCACTTATCCAAACTGATAGTAACCCCGCTCCTAATATTAGTAGAAATTTACGCATTGCTAGTTCCGAAAAGCCTAATATTGTCAAGGGTAGCAAAAATTTAGCAAAATCATACTACCTTTGCGATAAAGTTAACAACCATGCTCTACAAATGAGTTTTCGAATGGTGAAGTATTAGGTAATGGTCTTCTTCGTCTTTGTTGAGCAACAATTGGACTATCATCGCTAGGTACTATCCTTCTCACATTTTGTTGCCAAGTAGTGGGTGCTGTAGTTTCAGGAAGGGTAGGTAGACCAGGTAGTTGTTGGCCTTGTATTTCTGGCAATTGGGCTACGGAAGATTCTTCTGGTGCTAATTCTGGTACTGGTATTTCAGGAACAACAGAAAATGGGTCTCTACCTGTGGGAACAGATATTGTTTGAGAAGGTTGAATTGTAGTATCATCTACCTCATTTCCTAAGTTTTGCTGTAAAACTTTTTCTCTTTCCTCTGGGTCGGTAGATTGGATCAAGTTAGCAACTGTATTGGACTTTTCTGGAACTTCTGCTGATGGAATAGTCGATTGTGATTGTGAATCAGAAGATGGAGAATCTGGAACTTGAGCTAGGATTTGGTTAGAAAAACTGGCAGAATCTGATAATGCCATTAATTGCATATCTTCATCATTAAGTGCTACAGATTCACCTCTAAGTATCCAGAAAGCTAATATTCCTATGCTGACGAAATACAATACTTTGTTCATTTGAGATTTTGTTTATGTTGATAAATTTTACAATAGTTTAAGATCAAAAATACCATCGTTGCTACTCTAAGTATCACATTTTTAAGTTTTTTTGATCGACTTTCAATAACTATAGCGTCAAGCCAATCTTAATTGTGAACTAGTTATACCAAAATTCAATGCTTAAAAAAAAATCAGGATATTTGTTTCTACTACTTTATTTTGTTTAAAAATTTGTTTTTTGACAATAAATTTATTAAAAAAAAATTAAATTATCCATCATTAATTGGTTTATAGTGAGTTATATTTTTCTCTAGTTGCCTTCTCAAGGTATTCCCTTTTACCTCCCTTTATCATCAAATTTATGTAAATCTAATTTAATATTTAGATATTAATAAAATTCATCTAAAGTAAAATCAAGAAATAATTTGAATGATATAGTAACTTCAGCTAAACTTTTCAACAAGACTGGTCTACTTAATTAGTAGACATTAATAGAGATTAGATAAAAATATACTCAATTGTAGTATGTTGAATTTAGTCATTATAGAACCGAGATTAGGTATCAAAGGTAAAAAATCATGGGAACAGTTTCTATATCTCCGGTTGTACTAATTATTCTAGATGGTTGGGGTTATCGAGAAGAAAAAGAAGGAAATGCGATTGCTGTTGGTGAAACACCTATAATTGATAGCCTTTGGCAAGCATATCCTAGAACTTTGATTCAAGCTTCTGGCAAAGCAGTAGGTTTGCCAGAAGGTCAAATGGGTAACTCGGAGGTCGGTCACTTAAATATTGGTGCGGGGAGAATTGTACCCCAGGAGTTGGTAAGAATATCTGATGCCGTAGAAGATGGCTCAATTGCTCAAAATCAAGATATTGAAAAATGTTGTCAAGATGTTAGTGAGCGTAATTCCAAACTACATTTAGTGGGTTTATGTTCCCCAGGAGGAGTTCATTCTCATGTAAACCACTTATTAGGTTTACTAGATATGGCTAAAGCAAAAGGAATTTCTGATGTTTGTATTCATGCTATTACTGATGGACGCGATACAAACCCAAAATCAGGAGTCCAGGTACTCAAACAAATAGAATATCACATTAATCAAAGTGGTGTAGGACGAATTGCAACTATTAGTGGTCGTTACTATGCAATGGACAGGGATAAACGATGGGATAGAATTCAAAAAGCTTATGAAGTAATGACCAAAGACGGTTATGGAGTAGGTTGTTCTGCTTCTGATTTACTACAACAGTCTTATACTGAAGGTATAACAGATGAATTTGTTATCCCAGTTAGAGTATCCCCAGGAGCTATAGAACCTGGAGATGGAGTAATATTCTTTAATTTTCGTCCCGATCGTGCCCGTCAATTGACTCAAGCTTTTGTAGATCCAGATTTTAATGGGTTTGAGCACCAACAAATTCAACCATTGACATTTTTAACTTTTACTCAATATGACCCTAGTTTATCTGTCTTAGTGGCTTTTAAGCCTCAAAACTTAAATAATATTCTCGGACAAGTCATTTCTCAGCATGGTCTACGCCAACTCCGCACCGCTGAAACTGAAAAATATGCTCATGTAACTTACTTTTTCAATGGAGGTTTAGAACAACCATTTGAGGGAGAAGACCGAGAATTGATTCAAAGTCCAATGGTTGCTCATTATGATGAAGCACCAGAAATGTCAGCTAAAGAAGTAACAGAAGTAGCGATCACTGCTGTGGAAAAACAAATCTATTCTCTAATTGTGATTAATTATGCTAACCCTGACATGGTAGGTCATACTGGGGTTATGGATGCGGCAGTAAATGCAGTTAAGACAGTTGACTATTGTTTAGGACAACTTTTAGATAGTATTAGTAAAGTAGGTGGCACAGCAATAATTATTGCTGACCATGGTAATGCTGAATATATGTGGGATGAACAAGGAAGTCCTTGGACAGCTCACACTACAAATCCTGTGCCATTTATACTCATAGAAGGAGAGGGACGAAAAATTCCCGGTCATGGCACTAAAGTGCCTTTACGACGAGATGGGTGTTTAGCAGATGTAGCACCAACTATTTTGGAGATTTTACAGTTGCCCCAGCCTCCTGAGATGACTGGAAGGTCAATAATTGAAAATGCCGGATATGATATTCAACAAAATCGTACTCCTGTGCGAATGGGTTTGTAGTCAGCTAGTTAGACAGGAGGCAGTTCAACAATTAATAATTAATAATTAATAATTACCTCTCCTTCTCAAGCTCAGTGAAATTATTGGATTTTTTAACGAATTAAAAATTATGAATGTTGTTCAACTTGCAGAAATTATCTGGATTATATCGGCTATCGGTATTGTTGTATTTGTCTTGTTACACAGCCCCAAAGGTGATGGAATTGGTGGTATTGGTGGACAAGCTCAATTGTTTACTAGCACCAAAAGTGCAGAGATAACCTTGAATAGGATTACTTGGACTTTTTCTGTACTTTTTATGGGTTTAACCATACTTCTTAGTGCAGGGTGGTTACCACAATAGGTTGTTGATCAAGCAAAATATTCCCAGACAAATGTCTGGGAAACAAGTAAATTTAGTCAACTATTCTAGGTTATTGACATTTTTCCAACATACCCCTTACACGACAATGCGGGATTAATAAACCTCACGGATTAGGACTTTCTGCTCTCTCTTGACAGGGGAGCTGCGCTTTTTCCTATCGGAATGCTCCGCAAACATATCGCGAAGCGAAACATAGCACCTGCCTCTGAGGCCGAACCTCTTTCTGGTCTATCAGTTGCTCCACAGTACTTCGCCAATCCGACGGCTCCCCTAGACACTCCTAGCCCAGCAGACTTATTATGCATAAAGTAGCATGCTATCGTAAAAATCACAAGATTGATTGGTTTTCATTCTAGGTTAATAAACTTTTCCAAATCATTCACCAACTTAGGTGGCCAACGACGAATATTAGCGACCCAATCAAGGTCTTGATAACGTCCATCTAACCCGACAGCAGCTACCCAGTTACTTTCCGCTTCTCCTTTTTTGCCTTGTTCCCAGAGACAAGCAGTTAAAGCTGCCCGCATATCAGCAAAGTTAGGATATTTACGAACCAGGCTTTTTATGGTTTTTACTGCTTCCTGAGTTTGTCCAATTTGGTAAAGAGCTAGAGAATAATTAGCACGGGCAAAGGCATATTCAGGAGCTAATTCAGAAGCTTTTTTGTAATCTTCGGTGGCTTTTTCCCATTCTCCTAATCCTCCTTCTGCATTGCCACGGTTATTGTAGGCAACTGGGTCAGTTGGGTCTAATTCTATGACTTGATTGTAATCAGCGATCGCTTCTGACCATTTGTTGAGTCTTTCATAAGCAATACCACGATTTAGATAAGGGTCTGGAGCATCAGGAAAAATTTCTATTGCTTTTTGATAATCAGATATTGCTTCTTCTATTTTATTTTGGCTAAGTCTAATATTACCTCTGTTGCTCCAAATTGCCGGATTATAGGGATATTGTTCTAGAATTTGAGTCCATAATTTTTCAGCGTTGGCAAAGTCACCGTTATTACTAGCATTTAAAGCTTGATCGAATAGACTTTCTAATTCTTCTAATTGAGTGGGGGTAATATTCTGTGGTTGAGTGGCAGCTATTACAGTTACTGGGTTGCTCAAGCAAAATACAGATAATAAAAGGATTGTTATGAAAAGTTTGCGAATTAAGTGTGGCATATTGATAATTTGTTTATAGTATTAAAAAGATAAATAGTATCACAT
>NZ_JAAHGK010001810.1:0-1034 GCF_010672505.1 Okeania sp. SIO2B9
TCCCATATTCAGTCCTTGTCAACCGAATTAAGTCAGACAAATTCAGAATCCGATGGAACCTTAGAATTGACATCGACAATAGTTAACGCAGCATTAGACCGTAAAGGAGATAACATTGTTGTGATTAAAGTATCAGAAGTATCTTATTTAGCAGACTACTTCGTAATTATCACAGGTTACTCTAATGTTCAAGTCAGAGCTATATCTCAGGCGATCGCCCAAAAGGTAGAACAAGATAGAGAACTTTATCCTCTAGGAGTAGAAGGCCAAAACGAAAGTTCTTGGATATTAATGGATTATGGTGATGTCATAGTCCACATATTGAAGCCCGAAGAACGAGAATTCTACAATTTAGAAGCATTTTGGAGTCATGCAGAAAAAGTAGATACTTTATCATTGCTCAATTAGGATCAGGCTGTCAATATGAACTACCTCTTTACTGGCATAAAATATAAGTGAGGAAAAATTGATTTATGACTAGACAGATAATATCTAGCTCTCCAGTTCCCCTAGAACAACAACCAGTCAACGAATATGAAGAACTCAAAAATTCCTGGTTATTTTGTTGGGTAACATTAGAAAGACCTCAGTATATAAAGAAGTTAGTCTGGGTTTGGCTCTGGAGTTGGTTAGTATCAGGCCCAGTAGCAGCAGCAAGTTTTTTTCCAGAGAAATATCCGATCGAGTTTTTACTGAGTGGGTCAGCAGGTGCAAGCTTTATTCTAATTTTGGTATTATTGCGACTTTATTTAGGTTGGAATTATATACGATCACGTCTTGCTAGTACTACTGTTTTTTATGAAGAGTCTGGTTGGTATGATGGGCAAACATGGCTGAAAACACAAGAAGAAATTACAAAAGATAAGTTAATAGTTAACTATCAAGTTCAGCCACTTATCAAAAGATTACACAAAACTTTTTATAGTTTGCTATTAATAATTTGTCTCGGTGGAATAATCTGGGTTTCGATCTAAAATTAACCCAAAATAGTTACAAAAAATCATAGTAATTTTGATTTAGGTAGTCAAGTAATT
>NZ_JAAHGK010001811.1:0-1032 GCF_010672505.1 Okeania sp. SIO2B9
ATATCAAATCCGGTAGCATCGGTATAAAAAAATTAAACCTGATAAATTAAGGGATGAATAGTAAGAGTTGGGCGATCGCCATGCCGAGATTGTTAAAGCTAGAACCACACAAAAGTATCGAAGAGTTGGAAAAACTCTACCGACAAACTCAAGACCCAATAGAACGAACTAGATGGCAAATCCTCTGGTTGATAGCTAAAGGCCACAAAGTAGAAGAAGTGGCTGAGGTTACTGGATATCGGCGTGGTTCAATTTACAGAATTGTAGGGCGCTATAACCGATTAGGTATTGATGGATTAAAAGATCGTCGCCATCAACATCAGGGGCCGGAGACCTTACTCTCAGAAATAGACCAAGCTTTCCTATGGCAAGCACTACAAGAGCCACCGGTAGATGGAGGTTTATCATTTTCTTTGTGGGTTTAATACCCCACCGTCAACGGTCGTGTTCACGCATTACTTGGGGGAGCGAATCCCCATGTAATTTTCCTCCTGTCTCCAGTATAGCTGTCTCCTGTCTCCTTCTTCAAGGAATGGACCCAAAGTAGCTCAGTGGATGAGCGAGCATCTGGAACGTCCTATTCATCCTCAAAGAGGGTGGGAATATCTACGTAGCTTTGAAATGCGTTTAAAAGTACCACGTCCAGCACATGACAAAGGGGAGATCACAGAGCAAGAACAGTGGAAAAAAAAACTCAACCAGAAAGTCCAAGAAGTAGGGCAAAAACACCCAGAGGCCACAGTTGAAGTCTGGGCAATGGATGAACATCGCTTAGGGTTAAAACCTATATGTAGAAGAGTCTGGGCTCAGTTGGGTAGTCATGCGATCGCCAATGTTAACTGGAAATACCAATGGCTATGGTTATACGGCTTTGTGAATCCAAATAATGGTGAAACTTACTACTGGATTTTACCAAAAGTTAATGTAGAGCTTTTTAACCGAGTTTTAGAAGACTTTGCACGAGAATTTCAGTTAGGAGAAGACAAACACATTATCTTAACCATTGACAGAGCTGGATGGCATACAAGTTCT
>NZ_JAAHGK010001812.1:0-1032 GCF_010672505.1 Okeania sp. SIO2B9
TTTATCATTTTCTTTGTGGGTTTAATACCCCACCGTCTACACGGTGTTCAAAATTACTTGGGGTGAGAATCCCCATGTAATTTTCCTCCTGTCTCCTGTCTCCTGTCTCCTGTCTCCTTCTTCAATAGGTATAGTTATGATTTTGACATTTCTGAATAAAAATTTTACAAATCTTAAAAAAGGATTAGAATCGCAGTAATTTTTATAAGGCAATCTTAATATTAAGCTTAATAAAAAAAACCGAGTATAAATACTCATAATTTAACACATAAATAATAATTATCAACTGCTAATCAAGTAGTTATAAAAATATTAAGATGGAGAAAATGAGTGCAGAGGAATTACTGGCAAGATACGCGGAGGGTCAAAGAGAATTTTGTGATATTGATTTGAGTAATATTGAATTATTTGAGGCTGATTTAGAAGGAATTAATTTAAAAGGTTGTGATTTAACAAAAGCTTATATGCCTTATGCAAATTTGAATCAAGCTAATCTTAAAGGATGTAATTTACAAGAAGTGGAAATGGGAGATATTAAACTTTATCAAGCTAATTTATCTAATACCAATATTTCGCAGGGAAATCTATCGAGAGCTAATTTGCGTAATGCTATTCTGAGTGGTGCAAATTTGAATCGAGCCAATTTACAAGGTGCAAATTTATATAATGCAGACCTCACAGACACAGATTTAAGCCATGCAGATTTAAGAAAAGCTAATCTAGAGAAGGCAAAATTAGATAATGCTAAATTGGGATGGTGTAATTTATTTCGAGCTAAAAAAGTTGATTTATCTATGGCAGAACACAACGACACTACTATTGGACCTGATGGGTATTAAATAATTAATAATTAATAATTAGGGTTTGCTGAAAAAGTCTTATTGGGTGAGGGGAGGAGACAGGAGACAGGAGACAGGAGACAGGAGAAATGGGAATGAACTAGGAGGTAGGAGTAAGAATTGTAAGAATAATTTTTCTGCCCAACTCTGGCCTAAAATACGCTCCTTTTTGAGCGTGAAGAGCTGAAAACCA
>NZ_JAAHGK010001813.1:0-1030 GCF_010672505.1 Okeania sp. SIO2B9
GCTGTTTGCAGAGCATCATCTAAGGAAAAGCTGATAGCTAGTGCAGGATGGCGGAAATAACTGACCAGTTACAAAATACTCAAGCAATTACAAATCAATACTTTTGACCTTTGACTTTTGACTTTTGACTTCCGCGTAGCGGCCCTAGTTAATTACCTTGACCTTGTTGACCATAAGCTTGCCAAGCTAAGTCCACTAAACCATTAATAATAGCCACTGCTACCACAGCACTACCCTTACGACCATCAATTCTAATATGAGGAATCATCGAATCGTATAAACGTGACTTAGCTACATCAACCCCGACAAAACCAGAAGGAGTACCAATAACCAAAGCAGGTCTAATTTCCTCAGCTTCAATTAAGTCAACAATTGCACATAGGGCAGTTTGAGCTTCACCTATAACGAAAATGCCCTCTGGATAACGTCGAGCTAAAGTTTCAATTCCCCAAGCTGCCGTAGTTTTTTCCTTCTGGGGTCTAGTTATAGCATCCATTGAACAATAAACAGGATTAACAAAGGTACTTTGAATTACTGGTGTAATACCCACCTGAACCATTGGCACATCTACGACAATAGTTGTACGAGCAGCTAAAGCAGCAGCTCCAGACTGTAAAGCATGGTCAGAGAAACTAATTAGAGACTTATATTCAAAATCTGCCGTAGAGTATATTACTCGCCTCACAATTTCGTACTCCGCAGGAGAGAAGGCGTGAGGGCCAATTTCTCTGTCAATAATTCCTAAGCTTTCGGCGTCTGTCAGGTGCCATTCCATATCAAATTATTCCCTGCCTGCAATAGTTAATTAATATAAAGATGCAAAAAAATGAAAATATTAGCAATTAATAATACCCTGGAGGGGCAAAATTTTAAAGAAATCTCCACGGGAGTAAATCTATAGCACTACTAGAATTGGTTAGGACATTTTTCAATCCTAAAATCCTTTTACAGTTTGTGATTCCCTATTCCCTGTTCCCTATTCCCTGTTCCCTAGCGCTATAGATATCAAATTATCAGATTATCAGATTTT
>NZ_JAAHGK010001814.1:0-1030 GCF_010672505.1 Okeania sp. SIO2B9
TCTAGCCGAAGCAATCTCTACTCTATAGATTAGCTGGTAGTCTATTTTTTTGCTAGTCCCTAACAAGTTGTATTCCCTGTTCCTATCCAAATTTTATATAGCAAAGAACGAGTTGGTTAGGACTTATGCTGATGATAAACCTTAGACAGGAAAATTTTTTTCCTATTGTTCCCTACTCCCTACTCCCTATTCCCTATTTGAAATAGTAGAAAATTATAAGTTAAATATAAGAAAAAATTAAAATTATTATGGTTATAAAAAAATCAGATTACGAAGCACTACTAGCAGAATATAGTAATTCACAAGCAACAATTGCACTACTTAAACAACATAGACCATACTTAGAAATGCTTCCCAGTATGCGTCGTCCAGAAGATAGTTTAATTGTGATTCCTCTACCTATTATTAGTTTACGAAAACATGGTAATGAGTCAGGAAAAACTGTTAATTTGCCTTGCGATCTAGGAATTTTTATGTGCGACCCTGAGTGGAAGGTTAAGACAGGAGCAGAAATTTTTATTTTTATTTATAGACCCCAGGAAGACTTTTCCGATCTACTTAGTCGTTGGCGACAAACTCAGATTTTATTAGATAAGGAATATGAATGGGTAATGCCTCAAGGTTATAAACACATTTATTCTCAAGAAGCTGAGGAAATTTATCCTTTATTTGTTTTATTTTCAGAGACTCCAGAAAGGATTAAAAGAGGATTGATAGGAGCATCTTTACCTTTCGTTGTACAGCCAACTTTTGATTCGATAGAAATGGAAGTTGAGGAGTCGAATATTGAAATACAGACAATGTTATCTCAGATGGATGATGGGATTAATGATGGTTAAGAAAAACAGAGATTAGTGTCGCTACCCGGAAGTTAAAAGTCATGCATTTAAAAGTCAATCATTTTTGATCTGTAATTGTTTTAGGATTTTGTAACTGGTTAGTTATTTCTGCCATCCTGCACTAGGTTAGCGTAAGCATTCAGCTATTAGCCGTCAGCTCTCAGTAAAAAAAGCGGGTCTTAATAAATTTG
>NZ_JAAHGK010001815.1:0-1029 GCF_010672505.1 Okeania sp. SIO2B9
TCTTATCAAAATTATCATTAATGAATAATTAACTTATAATTGATCGCAATTTAGTGTTAGCTTCCTACAGCCATAAAAGTCAAATCATATGTTTGCCCCAAAGTGCTTTTCAAATCATTTGTAGAATGTTTAGGATTGACATACTTTTCCAAAACTTCTACAATTTTTTCTGGATCGTAAGATTTATACAGGTAATCATTAGCACCTACAATTCTAGCTCTAGTCCGGTCGATAATACTGTCTTGAGTTGAAAAAAATACAATTGGTATATCTTGAAAGGTAGTAGTTTTTCGTAAAAATTTACATATTGTATAACCACTAACTTTAGGCATAATTAAATCCAAAAAAATTAAATCAGGTTTACATTCTTCCAAAAGAGCTAATCCTTTAATTGGATTTTGAATATGCAAAATTTCATATCCCAGTGGCTTGAGAATTTTATCCAGTAAGAAACCAGTACTATAACTATCATCAATACAAGCAATTTTGACTTTATCAACACTCTTTTCTATCGCTGGCAAGTGAAATTTTTCTGAAGGTGGAAGCCAATCTTCTACCTTCAGAAAATTAATTAAGCCTAGTTTTTCAAAGCTATATAAACTATGGGTAATTACCTCTAATGACATTTTCATTTCTAATGTAATATCCCAAATTGTTCGTTTACCATTGAGTAACTTATCGAGCTTCAAAACAGACTCTGATTTTTCTTGATTTAATAACTTATTTCTATTTTTAATAATTGGCACAAGTTCGGGATTAATGTGCAATAAACCTTCATCTTTTAAAGATTTTAAAAGTATTTTTGCTGAAGCAAGAACTTCTTTAATTTCTCGCCTTGATAACAGTAAATTTAAAGTTTTTTGAGAAGTGGAATGTTTCTGTGGATGCCATCTTCTTGTTAAACCTGCTTGACTAATAATAGCAAAGAAAACTTCTTCAGTGATAGTACGCAAAATTGCCTTAGCTTCACTTAAAGTTATTTGATTATCACTAATAGCTATTTGCAACAATTTATATTCCCTAACTTTA
>NZ_JAAHGK010001816.1:0-1027 GCF_010672505.1 Okeania sp. SIO2B9
TTTTATTCTCCCTACTCCCTACTCGCTTATTTACAAGTATTGTAAGAGAATTCAGCTCTTAGCAGTCAGCTATCAGCAAATAATGAATAATTCCTTATAAGCTTAAAGAAGCGTAATTTGACAGTAAGTTTTAATTGTATCCAAATTTATCAATTGCTTTTACAACCTCTGATCATCAATAGCTGATAGCTAATAGCTTACTGCTGAATGCTTACCAAATATTTAACCAGACATGATATAATTCCATCAGTAAAAAAATTAAAATTATCAAATTTATCTGTATTTTTTACCTGAAAAATTAAAATTATGAATTTAAGGAAACAGGAACATGATGATGAGTAGTATTATTACCATTACCACTATTATTATTATTTAATTTGACATAATGACTAATAAGCTGAGTCAGATGAATGAAAGTCTGAATATCAATTTGACGTGATAATAACATTTCTCGATACTTATTTTCTAAATTTTCCAGCTTATCCTTAACTTCTTCTGGGCATACTTCCGACATAGATTGCCATTCATCAATTAATGCTATGGTATTCTGAATATCTTTCTGATTTTGTTTTTCTTGCAAAATTCGGCATTCTTCTACAAACACCTTTGTCATTTCTTCTAACTTTTCATAAGCTTCTTTAGGTAAATCTCCTTCAATCAACATTGACCTATGTTGGTGCCTTAATTCTTCTACTTCTTTAAGAGCTTGAATTGGATTTTCTTCTAAATTTAAACTAATCTCACTGAGAGCTAAACGGCTATTTTTAATCATATTGAGACACTGTTTATGACGCCACATTCGCAATAAAAATCCGATGATACCTGTAGATATAACAATAATTATACCTGCCTGTAAATCTTGGTTTTCCTCTAAATAGCGCATCCAAACTTGTCTGGGGTCGCCTTGCTCAAATGCTTGCTGAGAACCAGGATGAAGATATACCAATCCACTCTGTAATAAAGAGCGAGCATTTCCGTTAGCAAGTTCTGGGTAAAATAATGAGTATTGTCGAGAAGATGAGATAAT
>NZ_JAAHGK010001817.1:0-1027 GCF_010672505.1 Okeania sp. SIO2B9
TATAAGCTTTAAAATTATTAGGATTAAGTTGAATTGCTTTATTATAATCAGCTAAGGCTTGTTCATATTTTTCAATATGACTGTAGATATTAGCCCGATTATTATAGGCTATAGGATAATAGGGATTAAGTTCAACCGCTTTTGTGTAATTAGCAATTGCCTGTTGAAAATTTCCTTGGCGATTATTAATTACAGCTCTCTGCAAATTTTTCTGCAAATCTAGATTGAGAAGAAAATCTCGGTTAAGAAATAATAATATTTGAGCAGTATCCCCTATAATCATAATAGATAAGTAGAAAAGTAAGCAGAAAAATAAATTTAAAATTCCTAAAATTTCTGAAAATAATGAAGCTAAAAAAACATTTTATAAAGAAATATTACTAGAGATACTATATAGTATTTCATAAATACGAGAAGAAAGAATAGAATAAGCAATCCCGAAAAAAATCGGTAATAAATAAATTAAAAAGAAGACTTTCCAGAAATTACTACTTACCAACAAACGACTGTAAAAAAGAGCTGTTTTATCCCTTTTTTTTCTAAGAATAAAAGCCAGCCAATAGAATTGATTATTTACTCGATAAATTATACCTGGGATTAATAGTAAAAAATAGCGAATAACAGAGTTGATAGAATATCTAAAGTGTAGGAAAGAAAGGGAGATAAAGCTTGTAAATATTTTTTTGATTATTTTATGATAATTAGTATCTGTTTCTAGTACATAATTTTCTGTAACAGTTGATATGGCTATTAAGTAGCTATTATAAATAAATAATATCAAGATCAATAATGTTAATAAAAAGGTCAAAAAGCATAAAAAAAATAACACAAAGAATATGGGATGTAAAGAAAAATTTGGGAATGCTTCTAAAAGATTATTTTGAAATTCTGAGTTATTTTAAACCCAAAGTACCACTTGTACAATAGCAAAATCAGCTAACTTATCAATGATATAAAAAAATCAAAATATTAGAGAAACTACTACTAGGAAAGCCTTTAAGTTTCTCTGTAAAACATCACTTCCCAT
>NZ_JAAHGK010001818.1:0-1025 GCF_010672505.1 Okeania sp. SIO2B9
GAAGCAGAGTTTATTTTAGAGCGTACTGTTATTGGATGCCTTTTGCTCTAAATGTTTGTCCAGATTTAGTTGGTTTTCACAGAATTGTACCTTGTGGTATTTCTGATAAATCTGTAGGTAGTCTGGCAGAGTTTATTCCTGGTATTACTATAGATGAAGTCCTTCCTCAAGTAGCTGCTGCTTTTACTAAAGTATTTGGAGTCGAGTTAATTTGCTATTCGAGTTAATTTGCTATTAATTTTAAAAAGTGTTTCGGTCTATAATGCGGAGCAAACAGCTTATCGGCAAGGGGATGCGCGACCCCTCCTCAAATTAAACGACAAGCTAGAAGTCGGGGATTTAAACCCAAGCTTTCGTGCTGAAAGCTGAGTGCTGAAATGTTGATAGCTAGTTAAAAAGGTATAGGATCAGAGTCGTCTGGAGGTGATTTCTCTTCTGGTATATTTGGTTTTGATTCTTCGTTGAAAGTAGAGCTACGACGAGACTTTAAATCTACAACATTATTATAGTTTTGCTCTTGTGGTTGTGTCTGAGTTACAGTTCTTTTACTAGGTTGATTTTTGGATGTTTGACTATCATCTTGAGTCATAGCTTCAGGACTAACAGGATATATTCTGGAAGCTGTTAATTCAGCTCGTTTTTCTTTAAAACCTTCTGGTCGTTCAATAGTATTCATATTCAAGCGACCTTCCACAATTACAACATCTCCTTCGTGGTATTGTTGACTAACTTGTTGAGCTAAATCTCTCCATGCTACTACTTTTAGTACAGCAGGTTTTTTTTCTACTCCTAAATTAGAAAATTCCACCATCATTTCTGCTACTGGTAATTGAGCATCTGCTGTGTAGCGAAGTTCTGGATCTTTGATAATTTGTACCATCAATATACAGCTATTCATTTTAATTTTTAACTATGACTAATTGAACAAAGTAAAAAGTAATAAGTAAAAAAATTGTAGGGGCGGGTTTAACCGAAAGCTTTGACTTAAGCACAATGAGTTCTAATAACCCGCCCTCTAATATTGA
>NZ_JAAHGK010001819.1:0-1024 GCF_010672505.1 Okeania sp. SIO2B9
TGACAATATATTTATGGAGAGGCTCAACTAGCAATATCTAGATAAGTTTTAACATCACAAAGATATTTGAGGTTGTACAATCCAGGACTGTTTCATTCTAAACTGTGCCATTTTATGTATTGAGGAAACCAGGTTATTTACAGCTTTAGGAAATTTATCTTTCGCTGTCTAAAAATCAATGAATTTATTGTCAAAATCTAGAATGAAATGAACCTGTGTACAATCATAGCAATTTTAGATAACCTCAGGTGCTAAAATCTAGTTTATATATAATTGAGTCTCGCACTGAGTTCCTGTGTAGTTTTTTCTAGGTCTGGAAGTAAAAAATAACGGGGCACAGTAGAAAATTTATTTTCTCTTTCCCCGTGTTAAGTTAACAAAAATATTACCTGATGCTTTGGGAAAAAAATCAGAAAAAAGAAGTCTTTTTTACCGAAGAGGCAGCAGATAAGCAATTATTGGTAGCTATAGAAAAAGAGTTAAATTCTCAAAAATATCGAACTTTTAGCAATCTTTGTAAACAAGCTCTGTGGCAATTTTTGGATGTATCTTCATCATCGACAGAATTAGCTAAATCTGCGTCTAATTTACAAAGGCTAGAGCACAGAATTTATGAGAAGCTTACCAAACATTTTTCTGAGTTAGAAACAAAATTGGTTTCTGATGAATTGAATACATCTAATAATACAGTTCAATCTAATGAAAATGAGTTAAAAAAACACTTGAATCAATTGCATCAACAGTTGACTCAAATCCAATTAAATTTAGATGCTAAATTCATCGAAGTTATGGAGAGTTTTAAGACAGAGTTGTCACAGATAGAAATACCTATTACTAAATCAGCCCAAGAAGAGTCAGAAGAATTAACTCCTACTAATACTAAACCAACAGAAGAAGATTTATCTGTTCAACAATCTACAACTGATGCAGATCCTTTATTGCAGCGCTTAAGTTCTCTGTTAGAAGAGTTCTAATTAATTAAAGATATATTGAAGCATAATTAATTAGAACTCTTCTAACAGAG
>NZ_JAAHGK010000182.1:0-8011 GCF_010672505.1 Okeania sp. SIO2B9
AACATTTTTGTTGCCAATTTTATTAATTACTCTAAGTAATATAGCTACTGCTAGTTTGTATGGCGATAGCGAAAGTCATCGTCAGCTTTTTAGCTTATTAAAAAGTCTGACATTTGCTCAAGTAATTTTACTATTACTGGCTTTTTTATACCAACCAGAATCAATCTACTTGAAGTTACAATTATTTAGTAAAAATAGTTAGTAATACTGCTCCTAACAAATACTGATTTGCTTGTAAATTTAATCCAACCTCTTTACCTAATTGTTCGCGAGCTGTTGGACTGTAAAGCTTAATTCCACCAGGAGAAATACTCAAAAACTGAAATTCATCTTGCCACTTAAAATAGGAATCAACTAAGTAAAAATATCCTCCTGGGCGTAAAACTCGACTCACTTCATTAAAAACTTGTTGAGGATGAGGATAATGTAAAAAACTAATTGTATTAAAAACAGCATCAAATTCTTCATCGGCAAAAGACATTTCTTCAGCATTTCCTAGTAAAAAAGTTAAACTTTCTTGATGACGATTACGACTATTAGCTTGATTAACCATTTCGGGAGATAAATCTAAACCAGTACCTTGAAGATCGGGAAAATTAACAGCAAGACGATGCAGAAGTTTTCCAGTACCACAACCTAAATCTAGTACATTTGATGGACTTGGCAGATTTACATATTCCAGTAATCTTTGATGTACCGCTTGATAAACTACAGATGGAAATAACCAATCATAATTAGGTGCCCAAAGATCGAAAAATTTTTGTTTAGAGGAAATATTATTTGTCATATAGCAGTTATGTTTGAGTTCATAGGAAAATAAAATTATCTCGTTCCATACAAGCGATCGCCAGCATCTCCTAATCCTGGAATAATATAACCGTGTTCGTCTAATTTTTCATCAATAGCAGCAGTATATAAGGGTATCTCTGGGTGATATTTATGGAAATGTTCAATTCCCTCTGGTGCTGCCAATAAACACAGAAATCGAATTGATTCTGGGTTAGATTCTTTAATCCGATCGACTGCTGCTACTGCTGAATTTCCAGTTGCCAACATGGGGTCAACTATTAACACATCTCGCTGCTCAATATCATGGGGGACTTTAAAATAATATTCTACAGCAACTAAAGTACTAGGGTCACGATACAAACCAATATGTCCCACTCTTGCTGTAGGTATTAACTCTAAAATCCCATCAAGAAGTCCTTGACCTGCTCGCATAATGGAAACAATCACCATTTTTTTTTCAGCAGCTAACATCGGTGCTTCCATCAACTTCATTGGTGTCTGAATTTGTTGATATTTTATTGGTAAATCGCGAGTTACTTCATAAGCTAATAACATTCCTATTTCTTTGAGCAGTTGGCGAAATTGAGCAGTGGTAGTTTCTACTTGACGTAATAATGTCAATTTATGCTGAACTAATGGATGATTAATGATAGTAGTTTTTGTCATTTTATGACCTAGTTTAATTCATCAAATTATACAGAAAGTTCCCTCGTATATAAAGTACAGATATTATTGAAGAAGGAGACAGGAGACAGGAGACAGGAGACAGGAGGAAAATTACATGGGGATTCGCTCCCCCAAGTAATGCGTGAACACCCCCGTTGACGGTGGGGTATTAAACCCACAAAGAAAATGATAATTAAATGTTCCCTGTGTGGGCATTTTTCCCGCTATGGGTGTATCTCACGACTGGTGGAATATGCTGTATATAATTACCGATTTATGTAATACCAAGTATGATAATTTTTTGCTAAAAATATCTGTTGCCTGTTGCTTATAACCATAGTAGTCTTTTCAACAATTAATAATTAATAATTACCTCTTCTTTTCAAGGAGAGGATTGACTAATCATGAAAATTTTTCTTCTCTTGGTCGATTGGATATGGCGAGGAGACCCGTTCTTACAGACCCGCTCCGAAGATCGCCATCCCACCCTACGGGAAGCTACGCTAACGACCGCTTATTATCCCCTTAAAAGGGGAGGCGCATACCCACAATTTTTCGGTAATATGAAATACAAAAAATTGTACAAATATACGACTCTCCCTATCTCCCTATCTCCCCATCAATCTTTGGTAGCAAACATTAACGTATTTCATATAACATTCTTTTTTTCACACTGGTATAATACCAATTACCATGCATTAATGCTTAACTTAGGTATCAATTCAATTATTAGGTAATTAACACAAACAGAATTACCTTTTTGATAATTAGCACCCTAGGAGTGCATTAATTATTCTTATGTTTATTTCTTTGTACTGACCCATGCAACGTCCCTAGCTATTCCTCTGTTCAATAAAATGTAGAAAAGTTTTTGATCGATGGCATAAGTGGGTATAAATAAACCTGAAAACGAAGAATATAAAAATGAAGTATGAAGGCAATTTTCAAGATATTTTTACTGTTTTGAATATCCATCGCAATTTAATATTTACAGAGAATTAAATCCACCTAATTAATGAATCAAAAATCAGGGTAACTGACATAGAAATTTAACCCCTACCCAATTGATGCACTGTAGGTGAGGTGTAGGGTATCAAACAATGTAGTGAAAGAAGTAATATCATATCCAGATAAGAGCGTTACCAAAAAACTTTCTCATACCTTTTTCTTCAAACTCCCTATTCCTCCTTCCTGACTCCTGAGTTCTGACTCCTCTACTTATAAATATTCAACCGGACATCATATAAGTAGACAACAGCAACTATATAATGGATAATTTTTATACTTTTACAGGACTAATATCATGTCCGGTAGCATCGGTATTGTCAGCGTGAAGGTAAGAAAGCAAGGAAGAAGGAGGAAGGTTTTAGTTATCTAGGAGAGAGGAAAGAAGGCTTAAAAGCTTGAAAAAACGTAAATTTCCTGTAGATATTCACCCTTGGTTTTACACAAACGATAAAGTGCGGACATGATATAACCTGATGCCATCTAAATTATTATAAAATAGAGAACTTTAGCTGAACCGTCTCTAGAGCAAATTTAGATAGAATTTACGATAGTAACGAGGTACATTTTTTTGACTTTATTAAATTCTCGAAAAATCAAAATAAAGTATATACTTCACCACATTAAAAAATCATCTAAATTACCAAATGTATTAACTAAATGAGTTATATACTAATGCTTCCTTTGCTCTAGTAATTTCAATAGTAACTTTGCCACTAAAATCTGGTATTGGAGCTGCTAACTTAGTTAAACTAACCTTGACATTTTGTACTAATGGTTCTTGCAAAATAGCCGTAGCTATAGTATCAGCTGCTTTTTCTAACAAAGCAAACTTAGAATTTTTCACAAGTTGTTGGACAGTATTAACTATGCTGCCGTAATCTACGGTATCTTCTAAAGCATCGCTTTTACTTGCAGCATTCAAATCTAACCCTAGAATTAAATCTACTTCAAACCATTGTCCCAATACTTTTTCTTCTGGAAAAAACCCAATGTACCCGTAGCAGCGAATTCCAGTAATTGAGATTGAGTCCATAATTACTAATTAAAAAACTGTTCCATCACTCTTGATTTTAATCGGAGGCGCACCATCCTTTCTTAATTCTTTTGCTATTTTTCGCCCTGCTGCCCATGTACCTCCCTGTAAGACCTTTACCAGTGGTAATTCTGAGGTATTTAAGTTAAGTTTTTCTTGAATTACTTGAGCAACTTTGTCTAAAAGACTAATAGTTAATGCTCTCCATTCTACAATAATTTCTGAACCTGGTAAATGTTGTTGTTGTAGAATCAAAGGATTTTTGATTTTTATTAGTTCCATATCTATAAATAAGCCACCATTCCGATATTCTGCTAATCCAGTTAAATCATCTAATCCAATTATTTTTAAACCCAATTCTTGTAATGGTTCGAGCAATGAATATGTTAACCATTGAGATAATTTATGAAAAGGTATATATTCATCCCCCAAGCGATCGCTTTTGAGCAGAGAATGAGGCCAAACATCTCCTAAATTAATACCTGAAATAGTACTGCGCCCTGGCCAAATATCTCCCAATCCCTCCAATACAGCATTTAATACTGAAGTAGCTTTAATTGCTTCTTTATTGGCCTGATTTTGCAACAAATAATCAACCATATTTCCTGGACGTGGACTATCAATGCCAAATAACTGAGAATCTTGATTTAAAACTTGCCCCAAGCGTTGCAGCAATTCCAGACGACCTTCAAGACCCACCAAGGGATTTTCTGGACTAACTTGGAATCCTTGAGTTAAAGTCTGGACATCAATTTGTGAAAGTCCTCTAGTATCTGCTTGCCAGGGAAAATCGGGATTACTAGAAAAAAAACCTTGACAAAATAGTCGGAAACTGCAAACTGCCAAACCTTCCGAACGACTAAATATTAAGCCAGTTTCAGGTTCAGTGTATTGCCAGTTTGCACCCGCACCCGCATCTAGTAGTACACTAATAATGGCTAAATCAAATTTTACCTTGGCTTTTTCTACAGGTGTGAGTCCTGCCAACATTTGGTCAAGTTCAGCTAGGCGAGGCACATCTCCTACTTGGAAATGTCGCCAACGACTATGTAAGGGTATATTTAATTTGGGATACTGAGCATAAATAATATTAATGACATAATTAGCGCATTTATCTAGTTGAGTTAAATCGACTTGAAAATTATTGAGTTGGTCTTGACAAGCAAGATTAAAGATGCTAAAACACCTTTCTCGAATGGCCTGGGCAGTTCTTAGGTATGTAATAACTTCTGGAATTTTTTTATTCATTAAAAGTCAGAGTTAAGAAATATAATATAAATAGTAAGCTAGAAAAAAATTATCACCGAAAAATTGGGTCTGAAGCCTCCCCCTTCTAGTCGGAAGTAATAACTATAACTGGCTGCACTCTACAAACAGCATCCCGATTCGTCCCCATAAATTAAGTCAATCTCTCTGGCCACCGTCGCGAGTTCTAGAATTTCCAGGTCATTCTGCTTGACAGAGAGCTTGTGTAGATTTTGCCGTTGTTGATGGCTCACTCGTGTAAACTTCCAAATCACCCTCTTTTTTTGAGCAACTGACGTACATACTCAGGACTCAAGTTCATTTGCTGTTCTCGGCGTAGTTTTTCAGCTAGTTGCAGACTGTTGTAAGTTCTTGGGTCTTTTGTCAGATAGGAAACTTTGATAGTTTCTTGTTGACTTTCTTAAATTTAATTCAGCAAAAAATTAGAGCAAATATTCCGCCAGTTAATGTCTAATCAAATTGACTTCAGCCAATCAGAAAAACAAGAGAATAATGTAGCTGTTGCTCTTGGTAGTAATCTTGGTGATTCTTTAAGTATTCTAGAAAATGCAATCCAAATTTTATCCAAAACTCCAGGTATTACCTTAAATACTTATTCTAGCTGGTATCTGACTAAACCTATCGGTCCAAAACAACCAGATTATCTGAATGGTTGTGCATTATTAAAAGTAGAATTAACTCCTCAAAAATTGTTAGAAATTATTTTGGATATAGAAAAACAATTTAAGCGAGTACGTTTAGTACATTGGGGACCTAGAACTCTAGACCTAGACTTAATCTTATACAATGATTTAATACTAGATGCTCCAAACCTGCAAATACCCCATCCTCGGATGAGAGAAAGAGCTTTTGTTCTCGTACCCCTAGCAGAAATAGCTCCTGATTGGATTGACCCAGTATCAGGAAAAGCGATCGCTCAACTTCTAGAAGAGGTAGAATGTTCAGGAGTATCTAAACTTTAAACTGGCAAGTTAAAATAGCAATTCTACTAGCGCGTCTAGATTAAAATTGTGGGTAAAGATGATGTAGTTTTATCCTAGTATCAGCAGTAGAAAAGCGCCAATGAACCTTAGCTTGAGAAGCATTGCGTTCATCCTGCCATGCCCGAAGTTCTTGCTCTAGTATGGGATTTGCTGACGCAACGCTACCGCGAACGCTCCGAATCCGACGCTCAAGACATTGTTGATTAAGTACGCTTCTATTTCTACGATATTTAGCCAACTACCATTGCGTGGGGGATGGTGAATTTCAAGGTACCGAGCTAATTGATCAGCTTCTGATACCGGAAACGCTTGATACAAAGAAGCAATATGATGAGTGTGAAGATTGTCACAAACTAACTTGACCTTGCGTGCATTTGGATAGTCCACTAATAGTAGATTACGTATTTGTTCTGCCCACTCAATACGAGTTCGATGTTCATAGCTTTTAACTCGTCGCCAACCGTGAATCGGGTCTACAAATAGAAATATAGCTCTAGTGCAGGATGGCAGAAATAACTAACCAGTTACAAAATCCTAAAAGCCTTACCAATCAATACTTTTAACTGTCTTGAGTGTGTCTTACATTCTGAGGGGACCTCAGAATTACACACTCGCTTTTGAATGCATTACTTTTGACTTCCGCGTAGCGGCACTAGTATCATTGTGTTCATAGTAATAATCCTATGAACGCATCGTGACCTAGTTGAATAGGAATTAATTGTTTAACATCCCCTTTTAATTCCAAGACTGCTTCATCCATACAAATTAATGGTTGATCATCAGAGTGTTCAGCTATGTAGAAATCTAGAAGTACTTCCATTTGAGCTACAAAGCGGGCGCTGTCTTTTCCCGGGATGCAATATCGTTGTTTCTTCCCAGGCCGCAGTTGGTTTTTTTTAAACTCTGACGTACTGTTTATCTACTGATTTCGGTAACTATTCCACGTCGTTTTAGCTCCGAAACGAGCAAAGTGAGTGTCCATCGCATATGACCAGATGGAGGCTCACTACAGCAAATTGCTACAATCATGAGCATGACATGAGCCATCTAGTTTCCTGGGCACTGGAGGAGTGCTACCTTGGCGACATTTAATTCTGTCCAAGTTACTTATAACATTGGGTGTTGGTTGATGAAATTTTGCCAAAATGATTAACCTAAAATTGACTGGTGATTATATTTAGGTCTTAAAAACAATGCTCAAAAAAGCACTCGTGACAGGTTCAGCAGTAGGAATAGGTAGGGCAATCGCTCTAGATTTAGCCAGTAAAGGATTTGATGTAGCATTTCACTATAACCGCAGTGCAGATGCAGCTAATCAAGCAAGTCAAGAAGCAGCTAACTACGGAGTAAAATCTATTGCCCTACAAGCAGATGTTACCAAACCCGAACAAGCTAAATCTCTAGTAGATAATTCAGCTAAACAACTGGGTGGTTTATCAGTAGTAGTTAATAATGTGGGTAACTACCTCAGAAAACCCATTAGCAAAACATCTATAAAAGAGTGGCAGGAAGTTATTAATTCTAACCTCAATGCCACTTTTTATATTACTCAAGCAGCACTTCCCTATCTCAGAGCAGCTAATGGCGCACGCATAGTTAACTTCGCTTGTGCTCATGCCCAAAATGTGGTAGCACGCCGGACAAATACAGCTTATATAATTGCTAAAACAGGCATCATCATCTATACTAAATCTTTAGCCCAAGAGCTAATTCAAGACAAAATTACTGTTAATGTAGTATCTCCTGGAGTCGCAGAAAATTCTTGGGATGTAGAAGAAATGATTCCTAAATTACCAGCTAAACGTCCAGCCTATTTGACAGAAATTAACCATGCTGTTTGGTTTTTTATTAATCCTAATTCTGATTATATTACAGGGCAAGTTTTAGAAGTTTCTGGGGGCTGGAATTTGTAGTTATAATTTTTTCATCCCTATTTTTGACAATTTATATTTTGATATTACTGATTATTTAAACGAAAAATAAAAATGAGTTCTAATCAGGAGGAAATACCAGAAATTAAAAAAACTGAATCTAACTCAGAAACTTGGATAATAGGCAAAGAATTTAGATTTGAAGCTTCCCACCAACTACCTAATCACGATGGTAAATGTGCAAGATTGCATGGTCATTCTTGGCGTGGTGTTATTTATGTTTCTGGTAATGAATTAGTAAATTCTGGTGGAAAGCAGGGAATGATTATGGATTATGGAGATATAAAAAAACATCTAAAACCCCTGCTTGATGATTATTTAGACCACTATCACTT
>NZ_JAAHGK010001820.1:0-1023 GCF_010672505.1 Okeania sp. SIO2B9
TTATCTTCATATCTCCAGTAATTAATAAATGGTTCCTTTTGCCGCATTACTAATAAAACCAATAAGCGGTTTTGTTGAGCATCGACAGAAAAAATTACGTTATCTACTCCTACTTTAAAATCTGCTTTATTATTTACACTTTTTCTATAGTCGCGTCCTGGCATTTGTATAACTGCTCCCGATATATATAATCTTTAATGGGAGGCGTAATAATTGCTGGGTCTCCTTGCTCTCGATATGCGGATGAGGAAACATTAGGAACTTCTAAAGAAGCTATTTTTACTCCTGTATTTAGTTCTCTTAACTTTTGCAAATCTGCCTCTTCTATTGTAATACCTTTTCGAGGTACAACTAATAATCCTACTTTCTGCAAAAGTTCTTCTACTTTATACCAATTTGGTAATTGTTTGACTAAATCTGAACCTACTACTAAAGTAAATTCAGCATTATGCCATTTTTTTCTAGCACGTTCAACGGTTTCTATAGTACGACGACTACTTAATTCTGAATTGAGAGAAATATTGTTTTTATTAGAGTCAATATTTTCAATCAAAATTGATAACATTGCCGAACGTTGTTTGAGGGGTATTTTATGTGATTTAAAGGGATTATCTGATGCCCAAACTATTACTTGATCGAAGTTTTGAGAGAGCCATTTAATAATTGTTTCATGTCCGGATGTTGGTGGATCGGCACTTGTACCGAATAAAGCAATTTGAGTCATTTTTTTTGATTTTATATAAGTTCCTAAGTCGGACATTTTTCTAATATATAGCAATATGATTTTAGTTGTGAGATATTGGATACTTTTGTTTTAGGTAATAGGGAACAGGGAATAGGGAATAGACTAATATATATAAATAAGATAACTGCTATATTCTATACTTTTAAGGAACACCTCAATTCTCACATCTGATTCCTGATGGCTATAGCAGTTTCTAAACGAGTCGATAAATTTACTATATCATCTTTTCTAGCAATAACTTCTATCCACTCATTTGGCATATTTTCTATACCATAATA
>NZ_JAAHGK010001821.1:0-1021 GCF_010672505.1 Okeania sp. SIO2B9
TTACAACGTTGTACGTGTACCGAGCGGATGGTGGATATGACACGTTCTTGACCCGTGCCCATGCCGATGCTTGACAAGTTAATCATTTTTCAGTTTTGTCAAGGGCTTATTCCCAGGCTTAGGAAAAGGGCTGAGGTCTATGATTTTCTGGGGTTTCCGCTGTGGCTTGATGACCCTCAAATCTCGATTTTCTGGGGCCGTTAGATAAGCAATCGGGTCTGTCGCTAGCCCCTTATTGTAGGCCGTATTGAAGTGATAGAGACCTCGCCAGAGCATCTCAGGGGAGATGCGGTCTAAGGGCAACTGCACCGCATTAGCGACCTCATCAGACAAGTCAAACAACACCGCATACATGATCCAAGTGGCCCAAATTTGCAGCTTGATGCCATTGATTGAACCCGTCCATAGATAGCCTAGCCCCAGCAGCCGTTTAACCAGATGAAAGGCATCTTCAATGCGCCACCGACGCGCATATAAATCCGCTACAACATAGGGCGGCAGGGTATGAGGGTCTAGCACTGAGGTGAGATAACGATAAGTGCCCTTACCTTTGCGAATCGAAATTAAGCGCAGTTGGAACGGACCCGATTCCACCGTGCCGACTTCAATAATCTCGTCGGTGAGTCCATAACTCTCACTGAGCGTTTTGACCACTTTGTAGGAGAGATTCGACTTACCCAACGTAATGAAGGCCACCGCATGGTCCATCAATCGCGTCCACCATTCAAAATCATAGAAGCCTCGGTCAAGCACCAGCAGTACTTTGGAGGCATTCTGGGTGGCTAAATTGAATAAGTCGTCTAGAAATTGGCAATCATGGGCTTTAGCATCTTCATTGAACCAAATCTCAACCGGTAACTGAGAGCCTAATTCGATGACGGTGCATATTTTTCCAGCCAGTTGGCCCACGGGAACATCCTTAAGGCTATCGAGCTTGCGAAAGATCGCTTCGAGCACTGAGCCATCTACCGCCCAGATATAGTCATAGAATTTGAGGCTATGGGCAATGCTAGGGGCAACA
>NZ_JAAHGK010001822.1:0-1021 GCF_010672505.1 Okeania sp. SIO2B9
AATTTACAATTATTCCAAAAATGGTAAGCATACTATCACACACGCTACTTAATCTTTTGTTTATAGTAGTCGAAGGAAAGGTTAAGACAGATCAAAAGTTTAAGACTCAGGCAACGCAATATTTTTCCTGATTCTTTCTTCTGCTATACAAACTATTCTCTAAACAAAAAGAACCTCTTAGTTATGAGGCTCTCTTTTAACTTTTCAAGGTTCGTGCAATAAAGTATAGATTGAAAGTTGGTTAAAAAACTGTTTGCTACCTCAATTAGAGCCGGGAGACATTATTATTATTGATAATGCCAGTTTTCATCAAGGGGAGTCTATCAGAGAAATTGTTGAAGAGGCAGAATGCGAAATCTGGTATTTACCACCTTATTCACCAGATTTGAATAAGATAGAGAATTGGTGGGCTGTCTTAAAAACATGGATGAAACAAAGACTTAAAGAATTTGAGACTGTAGGAGAATGTGTAGACGCCGCGTTCAAAAACTGTCCTAATGTATGTGTGTAGTGTTGTATTACTTTCAATTTGATTGATGCAGTGCTAACAACAAGAACTACTATATTATTGTTTCTGAGCAAGAATTATAGCACTTTTGAATGTGTCTTCTAAAGGAAAAAAGTATTTCAAGAAAAAATTTGCTTTATCAAGTTGTACTTTGGTAATTGGGGCTAAAATTTGAGTTAGCCAACCAGAATTAACCCCCCAATTATGCACATGATATAAATCAGTAAACTTTACTTTTTCTTCACAGATTTCTTGAGCTATAATAGCAAATCCATATTTTTCTAATAAAGATTCTAATTTCTTTTCATTCTTAGGAATTTTCACATTATCATCTGTAGAAATCTTGGAAAAGCCATAAAATTTATTTATTAAATTTCCTATATTAGCAAGTATCTGAAGATTTTTAAAAGAACCAAGTGTGGAAGTAGCAATGGAACACAAACCTCCAGAGGTTAAAATTTTTGAAGCTTTAGAAATAATGATTTCTGGTTCCACATAAGCCATCATAAAATA
>NZ_JAAHGK010001823.1:0-1020 GCF_010672505.1 Okeania sp. SIO2B9
AAGGTTAACTGCTTACATTCAGGAATATTTTGATTATCAAGAATTTGAAAATTTGGCGATCTTGAACTGCAAGACTTATCAGTAGAGTACTTCATCATAAAAAATAGGTTAAGTGGGAAACCACCGTCTTTTAAGCGGTGGATGGAAACGACTCGACGGGTTTTAACCCGTAGTCAAAAAAACGTGTTATTATTATTAAATAACTTAAAAAGTAGCCTCAATATCAAAATATTCTCTGATACTGCAATCTATAAACACTATTTCCGATAGGATAAGTAGGATAAGAAAGTAATTGAGATGTATAATTTGATTTACATTCTATCACTCTAGCGTTTCGCTTCGCGACATGAAAAGCTTTTTCGGCTACCTGACCTAGTATTTGAAAGAATTGATTAAATGCAGCATCTAACCAAGATTTATTTAACCTAGACTTGGACGATTGACCATTAGGTAAATACTTTCCATTTTCATCTTGTTTGGTTTGATTTCTGCAAGTTAATCCTACTAGATTTAACTTTTCTATGAAAAATACTTTTTTACCTGTCCGAGTTAATTTATAAGTTGTTTTATACTGGAAATATTGACGACTTCTAGCTATTTTTTGATGGATTTTGCCTTCGCGTTTTGCGTGCTTTGCGTCTGGCTTTACTGCCATTTTTACGTTTGTTCTTGCGTTGGGATACTTTGGTTAGTTTATCTTGATTTATTCTTAAAGGTTTGAGAGAAGGAAATAAATTACCTTATGAAGTGGCTAAATAAATGTCTTTGTCTAACACAGCATCTAAACCTATAGAGTTTTCCCAAGTCGGTTAAATATTGTCAGTTTTCAACTCAGGGATTGATTTATCCTCTAAACTTAAATTTATCAACCAGCCATCAGTTTCTTTGGTTAGTGAAACTTGTTTGATTTGGGTTAGTTCAGGTATTGCTCTATGGGTTATGACCTTAATCAAACCTATTTTAGGGATTAAAATATATAACCATTTACCATTGATTGATGAAAATTTTAACCAAGAATCA
>NZ_JAAHGK010001824.1:0-1020 GCF_010672505.1 Okeania sp. SIO2B9
AGAAGCAATTACTACTAATGATCCTAAGGCATTACGATCGGCAGCTCATACCATGCGTTCTAGTAGTGGTAATCTGGGAGCAGTTACTATGGGAAATATATGTCATCAGTTGGAAAATTTGGGACGAGCAGATACTACCATAGGAGCAGCAGAAATTTTTCCTACACTCGAAAATGAGTACGAAGAATTTAAGCGATATTTAATTAATTTTAAATCTCGTAATAATATTGATTTGCCAACTGCTGAAGTAACTTCTGTCACTGAAGATATTTCTGCTAATACTTTCAGTAATTCAGTTGAGACTTCTGAAGTAACTTCTGTCACTGAAAATATTTCCGCTGATACTTTCAGTAATTCTATTAATCACTCAGTTGAGACTTCTGAAGTAACTTCTGTCACTGAAAATATTTCCGCTGATACTTTCAGTAATTCTATTAATCATATTCAGCACTCAGTTTTAGATTTAACAGTTTTAGATTCTATTCGCCAATCATCAGGCACAAATGCAAATGATGTTATCGCTAAAATGATTGAGGATTATTTAAAAAATGTCGCTCATTATATGGAACAAATTTTAAATGCAATTGCTATTAATTCAACAAAAAAATTGAAACAGTATACTCAACTTTTGGGTGTTTATAGTTCTAACATTGGAGCAATAAATATTCCTATTTTATGTGATAAATTAGCAAATTTACCTGGTTCTGAATTAATAACTGAGGGAATGGATTTGGTCTTAGAGCTTGATAGTGAATATGAAAAAGTAATAATAGCTTTGAAACAGGAATTATTGAGTTATGTAAATTCTTAAAAATTTTACTGTTTTTCATAGCTTATATCAAATCCGTTTAATTCGGTATAAAAAAATGTTCTATCTTCAACCATTACCAAATATTTCTCGATCTCCCCATCTCCCCATCTCCCTATCTCCCTAACTCCCCTACTCCCCTACTCCCTACTCACCATCTAATTAGGGCTTGCTGATTAAATCTAAAAGTCTTTATAGATAAAGGTAAGTGC
>NZ_JAAHGK010001825.1:0-1020 GCF_010672505.1 Okeania sp. SIO2B9
TTTATCGATTTTTGGGTGCAATATCAATGACCATGTTTTAATGCGGTTTTGGGAGCTTTAGGATACTACTGACTTCCTCAGAAAGTTTCAGTTCAAAATTCTAAAGCAGGGCTTCCCAAAGTGCGGCCCGCGGGCCGCATGCGGCCCGCCAAGGCCTTCACCTTCCACCTGCCCGGTTGTGTCCGAGTTCTTTGATTATTTGATAGCCGTAGTTGGAAAAATTGGGGTAATTAGTCATGGTAATTAGTAGGTTTTTAGTGAACAGTTCAATAATGGATAATGGATAATTGATAATTACCTCTGTCTAAAAGAAAGAGGATTAAATAAAAGGAGAAGGTTTTCTTCTTTCTCTTGAAATAGAAGGCTTTAAACCTTAATTATTCGGTAATAGGAAACAATTAAATTTTTACATTAGGTTCCGAGTCGCTATATTTTGATTATGGTTTAATTAAGTTTGGCTCTGCTTTTCTGTATTTAGAAAATATTTTTACAGGTTTGGATATTAAATAAATTAGGGGTATTAGAGTAATAGAAAGAGAGGCGATCGCTACTATTGCTGAGTCGAAAATTTATCCTAAAGTAAAGCAGTGTAGTTGAGGAATGAATTCATAAAAATGCTTAAAAGTTATAATTAAGCTAAGGTTTAGTCCTATTGTTAAAAGAGCTATAAGTCTTTTTTTTGCTTCGGATAACAATTTATCTATCAGTATATTTTGGTTCTGTTATCTTTTCTAACCAATTAATCCAACCCCTTTCTAATGGTGGTACTAAATGACGAAAAATTATCCGATAATTCGCATCAATTAAATTGCCAATATCTGTCGATTTTATCCCAGTTAATAAACAAATTAATGTCGCACCAAGACTATATAAATCTGAACTTCTTGTTAATTGACGATTAAACATTTGTTCTGGAGACATAAATCCCATCGTACCTTTAACAACACTACTTGCTGCTATTTCTCCTCCTCCCATTCTGGCAAAACCAAAATCTACTAAATAAACATTTAACTGCTCATC
>NZ_JAAHGK010001826.1:0-1016 GCF_010672505.1 Okeania sp. SIO2B9
TCCATATCACTCTTGTTAAATCGACAAGGAATGGGACGTTGCCCGAGGACAGCAAAACGATGCATTCTCCTAAACGGGATAGGGTTCCCCCTTCACCAATAATCAAGCGCTTGTCCTCAGAACCATGCTCTCAAACAGGCACAGTCGCACCAGTGAAAAATCGGTCTTAACTGCAAGAGTCCCGTCTTTCATGGTCTGGTATATATGGAGAGGTGGTGCGCGAACATTAGGTTTCTTTCATATTGAACGAACAGTGGCGTTCGTTAGAGGCTCTCAATGGAACAAAGACCTCAAGCACAAGCACTATGACTCAGTTGAGCTGACGAGTGCTACAGGCAAGAAGACGACCTATTTGACCCGTACCATTAAGGGGCGGCTCAAAGATGTGGGATTTGATGTCTGTGTGGTCATCTCAAAGCGGCACAATCGGGATTCTCACCCGAAGTATTACCTCTGTAGCGATACGAGTTTATCGGCAGCAAAGATACTGAAACGCTATTCCAAACGATGGGCCATTGAAACCGAGTATTGGCTATTGAAGCAATGTTTGGGCTTAGGCGATTTTCGCGTCCAACACTACGAAGCGATTCACAAGTGGTATTCGCTGGTGTACGTGAGTTTGCACTTTTTGCATTATCAACTCATTGTCTCTCAACAGAGCGCCAGCCCATTTCACTCTATTGCTCAGGTGATTGAGCATCACCGGGCGCAACACGCTCAGGCACTTTTATTGGCAGCCTGTGACCAAGCGATTGCGGAGGGCAACACCGATGGAGTGATTGAACGCTTTGTCGTTCCGACTCGGATTGCGGCTTAGTGTCCTGAGAAACACAAGACGTATCTGAGCCAAGGTGTTGAGGCCAAACCCTCAGCACACGTTGCACAATGCTCAATTTCTCATCACCAGGTCCCTATTTGAGTCCTAAATTTGCCAGACTCCAGTTCTCCCATCGGAATCCAGCCATTCGCAACACTATGACCCACGAGAAGATTACCCGATGCCAGCAGGATGGGCA
>NZ_JAAHGK010001827.1:0-1015 GCF_010672505.1 Okeania sp. SIO2B9
TTTCGCAGATCGCCTGCGCAACGCCGGAAAACTGCATAAAGTTATCATCGTAGCCGTCGCGCGAAAGCTCATCACAATCGCAAACGCGCTCCTCAAGTCGGGACAAAATTGGACTGCTTAGACCGTCTGACAAATACAGTTGCTAGCTGTTTCTGACCAGCACGGCATGGGGCCGGGTGTTTCTCAGCGTGAAATTCGGGGTTTGCGCCAAAAACGCGTCTGTGGCGTCCTTGCAGCCCTGATAATCATTGTAATCATCAATAATCACCATCCCGCCCGGCACCATGTGAGTTTTGATCGAGACCAGGCAAAAAGTGACGGGGTCATACCAGTCGCAATCAATATGGGCCAAGGCGATCTTGGTCTCCGGCGCCAGGCGCAGGCTGTCTTCAAACAGCCCCTTGTGCAGGCTGATGCGCTGCCCGTCCACCGGCAGGCCAAACCCGTCAAAATGGTCGACAACCTTCTGGTACAGGTTCTCCTCATAGCCGTAATAGGGGTCGCCGTTGAGCCCCTTTGACTGGCCGGATTTGATGACCTCGTAGCGGTCATGGGTGTCTTGCGCATCCTTTTCGCCCGGGGCCGGGATCATGCCAAACAGGTCATAGCCGTGAAAGCGCCGCCCGGCGCCCATCAGCGAAGACAGCAGGATCGCCGAGCCCCCCAGGGCCACGCCAAACTCATAGATATCGCCCTCGATATTTTTCGCGTTCAACCCTTTGAGCGCCTCGGTCATGCTCAGCAGCTTCTGATCGCTGAGATAGGTCAGGTTCTTGCGTTGCACCTGCCGGGCCATCGCGGGGAGGGACAAACGTTTTATGAAATTTCGGGCCCGCCGGAGCATGTGTCAAACCTCTTACTCAAAAATTCCCAAGCGCAGTCGTGCATGTTCCGCTTCTAAAATCAAGGCGACGCGCGGCGACATGCTGAAAGCAAGGTGGTTGGTGTCGGTGAAGATGGGGCGGCCGTCGAGCATGGCGTGGCAGGTGCCACCCGTACAAAACGGCTCGATCAA
>NZ_JAAHGK010001828.1:0-1014 GCF_010672505.1 Okeania sp. SIO2B9
AAAAGCTGCTATTAGTGCTTTCATTTGTGTAAAGGAGCTTTCAGTTTAACTATTGGTACTCCAGAAGGTCTGATGGGAGTACGCGACCCCCACGGTGTAAGACCCCTTGTGATTGGTACTTTAGAAGATATCAACCCAAAAAGATATGTCCTTGCCTCAGAAACCTGTGCTTTAGATATTATTGGTGCAGAATATCTCCGAGATGTTGAACCTGGAGAGTTAGTTTGGATTACAGAAGAAGGCATGGCTTCCTTCCACTGGAATCAGAAACCACAAAGGAAGCTATGTATTTTTGAAATGATTTATTTTGCCCGCCCTGACAGTATAATGGAAGGTGGTAGTTTATACAGCTACAGACTGAAAATAGGACGCCAGTTAGCAAGGGAATCTTTAGTAGAGGCAGATATGGTAATAGGTGTTCCTGATTCTGGTATTCCAGCAGCTATAGGTTTTTCTCAAGAATCAGGTATTCCCTATGCTGAGGGATTAATTAAAAATCGCTATGTTGGCCGTACCTTTATTCAGCCCACTCAACACATGAGAGAATCAGGTATCCGAATGAAACTTAACCCTCTCAAAGATGTACTAGAAGGTAAGCGAATTATTATGGTTGACGATTCCATTGTGCGTGGCAACACCAGTAAAAAAATCGTTAAAGCTTTGCGAGATTCTGGTGCAACAGAAGTTCACATGAGAATTTCTTCCCCACCAGTTACTCATCCCTGTTTTTATGGCATCGATACAGATAACCAGGAGCAATTAATTGGAGCAACAAAATCAGTTGCAGAAATTGCTGAACAAATAGGTGTTGACTCTCTAGCATACTTGAGTTGGGAGGGGATGTTAAGAACAACGGATGAAGATCCTAAGACTTTTTGTTCTGCCTGTTTTACTGGTGACTATCCTATTCCTTTGCCAGACAAATTGAAGCGTTCTAAACTTGTTCTAGAAAATCCTGTCCAAGTTTAAAATGATGAAATATAGCGGTTTGTGTATAGCTTGAGTAGAATTTTG
>NZ_JAAHGK010001829.1:0-1014 GCF_010672505.1 Okeania sp. SIO2B9
TGTAATGGCTGGATGAACGCATGAGCGCTCTTCATCCAGCCATTACGATTCAATTAGCCCCATTCACCAAAGGCACTGAATCAACCGGACTCGCCTGAAGCGTCGCTGGGCATAATACTCTTGCTTCGCCCGTTTTGAAGCAAAGCAGGGGTCGGAGTCATGGAGCAGTAATGGGCCAATATCAAAGAGTTTTCGTCTTTTGTTGATGGCTCCCTTGATCCACCTGAGGCCAATCTTGAGATAACTCAAGCCCCGTTGCCAATGGGGGTCAACCTGACGACGAACTCCGGCAAGCTGCACGGCCATTCCTTGCAGGGTGCCATATAGAATGGCCACCGCGACGACCAAATACAATCGGTCAATGGCTTGAGGGTCTCGGATCTTATTGCCCTCCAAGTCAAAGACCCCCGATTTGCTATCAAGGTACAATTCTTCGCAACAGAAGCGTCGGCCATAATCCCAGAGGGTTTGCAGTGTGGCGGCTTCATCGGTGATGACTGCCCAGGGCTCCTCCCCGTTGTCGAGATTGCCCATCATCAGGTTGCTGTGTAGGGTGCCATCACTCCACAGCCCGATGGCTTGATAGCCTATCGCATTCCCCTTTGAGGGCAACAGACTGTGCAGTTCAAAGACCGCATCCGCACCCCGGTGAATGGGGGTATCGTGGGGCAGCCGAAGGCGATAGTGCCATCGGCTCTGATGTAGCCCAGCAACCAATGCTCGGTTGGCAAAGCCTCGGTCCGCCAACAGCGTGACCGTATGACGACGCAATAGCCACTGGGCTTGACGCAGCAAGGGTAAATACTCCTGGTAGGCCACCGATGCACTGTTGTGCTCCAAAGTCTTCCATAGCAATGGGATGGCTCGACCACAGCAAATAATCGACAGATGGATCATGCAGCGGTCCTCATCAATCATCGTGGTGTCCATCGCCACCCATACGGCCTGTCCCTTCCATTGTTTGATGGCCTCTATCACCAGTGGCAGGTAAATAGCTGGGGCGTCAACACGAGA
>NZ_JAAHGK010000183.1:0-7995 GCF_010672505.1 Okeania sp. SIO2B9
AAGAAATAGCTAGGCTATTTATAGCAAATATTTATCAAATTGGTATATAGCAAGGAAGAAGTTGATGTTTGACTTATATTGATGATGAACTTGAGACAGAGAAAAGCTTTTCCCACTGTTCCCTGTTCCCTGCTATAACAATCATTCAAAATCTTTCACAGTTAACAACAAGAAAAATAGGATAATTATGACAAGAAAGAAATCATCATCTGCCCTAAAAATTATTCCTCTGGGTGGACTACATGAAATTGGTAAAAACACCTGCGTATTTGAATATGATGACGAAATTATTCTGCTTGATGCAGGATTAGCTTTTCCTACTGATGGAATGCATGGTGTAAATATCGTCTTACCAGATGTAACTTATCTGACTGAAAATCGTCATAAAATCAAAGGTATGATTGTCACCCATGGTCACGAAGATCATATTGGTGGTATTCCTTTCCATTTGAAAAATGTAGAAATTCCTGTCATTTATGGACCTAGATTGGCAATGGCTTTACTATACCCAAAACTAGAGGAAGCAGGAGTCCAAAATCGCACAGAATTAAGAACTGTTCGTCCACGTGATATTGTCCGGTTAGGCAGACATTTCAGTGTTGAATATATTCGTAATACTCACTCAATGGCGGATAGCTTTACAGTCGCCATCACAACACCAGTGGGAGTAGTTATCCATACAGGTGACTTCAAAATTGACCATACTCCTGTAGATGGAGAAAATTTTGACTTTCAAAGGTTAGCAGAGTATGGAGAAAAGGGAGTTCACTGCTTATTAAGTGATTCCACAAATTCAGAAGTACCCGGTTTCACGCCTTCAGAAAGGTCAGTTTATCCAAATTTAGACCGAGTATTCGCCAACGCTCCTGGACGTTTAATGGTTACAACCTTTGCATCTAGCGTACATAGATTACAAATAGTTCTAGAGCTAGCAAAAAAACATGGTAGGTTGGTGGCAACAGTAGGGCGATCGATGCTGAATGTGATTGCTCATGCTCGCAATCTTGGTTATGTTAAGTGTGAAGATAGTTTGTTTGTACCTCTACATAGCGTCCGAAGTGTACCTGATGAGAAACTATTGATTCTGACTACAGGTTCTCAAGGGGAACCAATGTCAGCACTAACTCGTATTGCTAAGGGTGAACATAGGCAAATAAAAATTCGTAAAGGAGATACAGTTGTATTCTCTGCCAACCCTATTCCTGGTAATACGATCGCTGTTGTTAACACCATTGACAAACTAATGATGTTAGGAGCAAATGTGATCTATGGTAAAGATAAGGGTATCCATGTTTCTGGTCATGGTTGTCAGGAAGACCAAAAATTAATGTTGGCACTTACTCGTCCTAAGTTCTTTGTACCGTTTCATGGTGAGCATCGGATGTTAGTTAAACACAGTCAAACTGCTCAAAGTATGGGGGTTTCTCCAGAAAATATGGTAGTGGTACAAAATGGTGATGTGGTGGAATTAACTAAAGATTCTATCGGTGTTGCAGACCGAGTAGCTTCTGGTATTGAACTGGTAGACTCTTCTCGTTCTGGTATGGTTGAAGACAAGATTCTTAAGGAAAGGCAACAATTGGCAGAGGATGGTGTTGTGACTGTAGCGTTGGCGGTGAATGCGGATGGTAAATTGATTGATAGACCTCAGTTACATTTGCGTGGTGTGGTAAGTGCTATGGAAATATCACAAATGCGCGAACTGGTGATCAACACATTAAAACAAAGTTTGAGCAATAACTGGTTTGAGTATGCTAAGTCAAATAATACTCAAGTTAATTGGTCTGGATTGAAAAAGGATCTTGAATGTGCTGTTCAGCAAATGTTGAGACGAAAGCTTCAAGGTCAACCTTTGCTAGTTTTCTTAATGCAAACTCCAGAAGCAGGAGATATACAAGATAGAAGTGTAGAAGAGAAAGTAGAGCAGAAAAAAGAACTGCCTATACCCAAAACACCACTGGGAAGACGGAAACGTCGGTCTACTGCAGCAAAAGTAGCATCTTAATGAACTCAGAAGGCAGAAGGGTTAGAGAGTAATTTTAAAAACGGACTTTTGATAACCGGATCTGGTATAAGGTGCGTTGCAACGCACCCTAAAGTTAGTTACTCCTGACTCCTCCCTTATTAACTACTGGTACTAGATGTACTAGGTGTCTTCTGTGACTCTGGTCTTTCTTCGGCCAAAATTGCCCCTTCTACAGGACAAACACTTAGGCAAATTCCGCAGTCAATACAGGTATCAAAATCTATCCAATACCAATCAGTTCCCTTAGTATTTTTACCAGGTCCTTCATGGATACAAGCGACAGGACAAGCTCCAACACAGTCAGCAACACCTTCGCAAATATCAGTAACAATTGTATGTGGCATTTTTATTATTTTATCAAGTCAAAACTAAAAATTTCTAAGGGATATTTCTCTGTTGTAATATAGAATCCAGTTATATAGTATATTTTGATAATTCTATAATTACTTCAAGCCTTAAATCTCCCCTACTTCCACACTCCCAACTATATAATTAACTATTCAACCGAACATGATATAAGAGGAGAGTTAAGTCGATATTTTTTTCTAGAAAATATCAACTTTCTCCACCAATAATATCATGTCCGGATAATTAGGGTTTGCTGAAAAAGTATGAGTGGTAAGAGTAGGAGTCAGGAGCCAGAATCCAGAATCGAGGAGGAATGGGAATTATAGAAGAGGTAGTTGGAAGAATCGTCCCTTAATTTTTCTGCCATAATTTACCCAAAGTATGCTCATTTTTGAACCGGAACTACCTAAAAGCTAGAACTTTTTCATACCTGAAAATCTTCAAACCTTTATGTGTAAAGACGTTGAGATTTAATCAGCAAGCCCTAATTAGCAATAGAACTCAATTCCACTGACACGTTAACGTTTGCGATAGCATTCCGTAAGGAAAGTTGTGCGCCAGCAAACAAAAAACTTTCTCCTTTTCCTCCTCTTTATTCTTCTTTCTTCCCTCCTGAGTCCTTACTTCCCCTCCTGGGAGGGGGAGGGGCGAGGGGTGGGTTTACTCCTGACTCCTCCGTCGTTTATTTATAAGTATTCAACCGAACATGATATAATAGCCTAATTTAACTTTTTCAAAAATGCTTCATAAGTTTGAGATTTGGAGCCAAAAACATAATTAGGAGAAGAAACTGTAATATCTGTACCACCTACTTTTCTGAGATGATTAATTGCTGGTAACAACATTTCTTGTTTCACTACAATTGTGGCAGCATACCAATCATTTTTCTTCCCAGAATATACTTTAGCAATAGTCGGTCCTTGTAAACCAGTAATGCCACTTAATCCACTTTTATTCATTAACAAATCACCTATTTCATCTGCCGACTTTCCATGCACATTTGCAGTTATCGACACATATTTTTTTGACTCCATCTGAGCTTCAATTAACTCTAAAAAGACCTTAGTTGTTTCCAACTTAGCTTCACTTTCTTGTAACAAACGTTTATTACCAATTAAACAAGCTTGAGACTTAAGAAGTGTGCCTCCTTCAATTCGCTTTAAACGATTTTCTCTCAGAGTTGTGCCAGTGCTAGTTACATCAGCAATCATATCAGCATATCCCATACTTGGTGCTGCTTCCATTGCACCTTGGACTGCTACTAAGGAAAAATGTACAATTAACTTTTCATACAACCATTTTCGAGTCAGGTTATTATACTTTGTAGCAATTCTTAGATTTTTACCTTTCTCTTTAAATAATAGAGTTAATTCTGCTAAATCTTCTATGGAAGAAACATCTACCCAACTTTCAGGAACGGCTAAAACAACTTCACATTTACCATAACCTAATTTATCCCAAATAACTATTACATCATCATCGGATTGACTTTCTTCAGAAACTACGTCATAACCTGTAATTCCTAAGTCAACACTTCCTTCTTCTACTTTTGTAAAGATATCTGCTGCTCTTTGAAATAATACTTTTACTTGTGGCAAGGCAGGAATAGAGCCGAAATATTGTCTTTCACTGGGTCTAGATACAGTTAAACCACAAGCTGACAATAAGTTCATGGCTCCTTTTTCTAATGCACCTTTACTGGGTAAAGCTATTTTTAAAATTTGCTCGGTGGTCATTTTAGTTATCAGTTATCAGTTATCAGTTATCAGTACCTCTGCAATAAGGAGGCTGGAAATAGGGTATTAATTTTTCAGTAATTCAACTATTTCTAACTTTTTTTACTACTTCATTTAATTCCAAATTTTGCTTTTCCCCAGATTCCAGGTTTTGCAAAAGCACTTTACTATCTTGTTGTTCTACAGAATTTAAAATAATTAAAAATGGAATATTATGCTGAATTGCATACTCAATATTATTTTCAATATTTCTCCCGATAATGTCAGTTTCTATCCGCAAACCTAGCCTTCTTAATTTTTCCGCAATTTCGACAGTATAAACATAATCATGTGAACTAATACCAACTACCAAAATTTCGACAAATTGATAATTATTAATATTCAAATGAGATTTTTCAGCTAATACTTCTCTGAGTTCTTCCATTACATAAGAAAAACCAGTGGCAGGAGTTTCTTGTTGACCTCCTAAACTAACAATTAAATCATCATATCTACCACCACCACATAATTTTCTTTCTCCTAAGTTACTGTCAGAAATTTCAAAAACCATACCTGTATAATATTGGAGACCCCGACTAATTCCGAGGTCAATATTAATACGATTTTTGTCTACATTAAAGGCATCTAAACTTTTAAGAATATCTTGTAATTGTGTTAAGCCATAATCATCAATATTGTAAGCTAAAAGTAGTTTTTCTGTTTCTTTTAAAATAGCATTCGGCTCACCTTTTAGTTTACTCAACTCTGTCATAAAATCTAATGCTTTATTGAGCTGTTTAGTTTGGTTTTGATGTTTAATCTTCACTAACAAACGGTCAACTATTTCTTCAGGTTCGCGAGTGCTTGAAAGTTCGATATTCATACTTTCGAGAAACTCAAAAATAGCTACCCTAGCCTCCTCTTCTTCTAAATTTTGTAGGAGGTCTGTAATTTTTTTTGTCGTAATATTTTTACCTGGTTGTTGTTGAGCAGAAGTATTTTTTTGAAACGCTGGATAAATTTCAGAAAGTAAATTTTCTACTGTTTGTTTACCTTCTTTTCTCAGAGTTTCCATCTGAGTAAGTAGAAAACTACGAAGACGAGTATCTAACTCAAGATGGTCCAGGAATTTGTTGATAACTCCAACATGACCAATAAACATTTGATATTCAGTTAAACCTAAACGGTCTAAACCTTGACAGGCCATAGAAATAACTTCCGCATCAGCGATCGCCCCTTTTGCCCCAATTAACTCTATTCCCATTTGGGTAAATTGACGATATCTCTCTTTCTGGGGCTTTTCATAGCGAAATACTGGCCCTGTATAATAAAGTCTTACTGGCAGGGGTATTTCTTGGAAGTTGTCCAAATAAGCGCGGACCACTGAAGCCGTAAATTCTGGCCTGAGACAGAGGCGACGGTTACGATAAATAAAGTCGTAGAGGCGAGAAACTATGTCCTCACCAGATTTTTTCAGATAGAGTTCAGTATATTCTATTAGTGGTACATCTATAGGTCGGTAGCCATAAGATTCAAAACTACCACTGAGTGCATTTTTAATTTGTTTATCAATGTGATAGGTGTTTGGCAGAATGTCCCTGACACCTCTGACTCGTTCTACTTTTGTGGTTTGCATAGACAAAATATAAAAGATTGTAGTTTTCTCATCGCAATTTTGACAAGAGAGCTTCTACTAGATGATTTTATTTCTCTTTTGTCAAGAAAAATTGATATTTTTTAATGTTTCTAGTTGGCAAGCGATCGCTACCCTTATACACTGATAGCTGATTTTTGTCTATATTCAAAAAAAATAATTATGTATTCAAACCTCCCTAATAGCTGGTTTCGTGTTGCCAGAAGTGAAGATTTATCTACCAAAGGAGTAATACCACTTCATTACTTCGGAAAAGACTTTGTACTATTTCGTACAGAAGATGGCAAACCTCATATTTTTGATGCTCACTGTCCTCACTTAGGCGCTCATCTTGCTCATGGAGGTAGAATACAAGGCCAAACTCTGAGATGTCCTTACCACGGTTGGCTCTGGGATACAAATGGACAATGTGCTGCTATTCCTTATCCAGATAAACCCAAACCCAAAGCAAAAATACAGAGCTGGCCTGTACTTGAGCTTAATGGTCTCATAATGATGTACCATCACCATCAAGGAAAACTGCCAGACTGGGAAATACCTCAAATACCAGAACTAAATTCGGTCGAATGGACTCCCCTACGTTTAGTCCGTCAGTGGAAAGTCCGCACTACCCTTCAAGATTATATGGATAACAGTGTAGATGTCTCTCACTTATATAATTTGCACAGCCGTACTTTTAAAAGCGCTCATAGTCATGGGGTAGAAATTGACGGACCAATTTTAACTCATAGAATGTCTCAGAAATATAATTTATCTTCTTTAGCAGCAGGAAAATTAGTATTAGAAGATGGCTCAGTTACTACTATTTATTACGGACCTGCTTATGATGTGAGTTTTTACTGGACAGAAGGAAAATTAAAGCTAGGTTTGTTAACTATTTTTACAGGAACACCAATAGATAATGAGTATCTTGATATTGCAATATTTTACAGTGTGAAGAAAGTTCTACCTTTTCCTTTAAGCTTGATTTTAAATAAGATGTTAAAACAGGATGTCTTAGAAACTTTTGAACAAGATGTGAGTATTTTAGAGAATAAAAAAGATATTCATAATCCACCTTTATATCAAGATGATGGTCCTGTGCGTCAATCTCGAAGTTGGGCGGGTCAATTCTACTCATAAAATTCTTGGATATCAGATACTTCAGTTTAAAAATAAAAAACTATATTTTACAATTTTTGATAGATTAATTCGCACCAATTCTTGGTAACAATTTCCTGAATCAATAATATAAAATACTTTAAATTTTTGATAAAAAGTTAGAATTTAATTAGGGCTTGGTGATTAATCCTCAAAGAATTGACATATAAAAGCTTTAGCCTTTTTAGGTCGAAAAAAGTGCCAGTTTTTTGGTCTATAGAGCTGCAAAAAGTTAGCATTTTCATTGGGCGAGGACGAAAAAATCAAGGAAAAATTCTTTCGGCTAACTCCTCTATGATTCCCATTTCTCCTGACTCCTGTACGGGTAATTCATGTTTGCGGAGCATTCCGTAGGAAATTACCCCTACTCCTGCCGTTATACATAAGACTTTTTCAGAAAACCCTAATTATTTATCACTAGGAATATTTTGCTCCCATGCTTGAATTCCGTATGACAATTTGAAGAATCTATAAAAATTTGCTTAAGTAATTACTGGAATGATACTATGTCAGTTTAGTAATATTTCTAGTTAATTATGCTTAGTTAGTTAGCTCTAAATCTTTTACCTAAGCAATAAAAATTATCTCACCTTAATCGGTAAAAATTCAATAAATCCCCAATCAAAACAATGGAATTAATCATCTCATTGCTCGTTACTTTGGTGGCATTCCTTATAGCTTTGACAAATCCTAATATTGCCGGGGAAAAAGAAAGAAAAAAAGTACGCGCCCTCGCTCTATTAATTGGTTCTTTGGCTGCGATAATTTCTATTTATCAAACAATCAGTAAGTTTTTGGTAATTATGCCAGCAGGTAAAGTAGGTGTGGTAGAAATACTTGGTAATGTTTCTGAATCTACGCTTACCCCTGGTCTTCACTTAGTTAACCCCCTTGCTAAAGTAATAAAATTTTCTACTCGACTCAAAGATTTAAAAGAAACTGTTACTGCTACATCCAAAGAAGGATTAAACTTTCAAATAGATGTGCGATTATAACCGTTCTTTCCTACCTATACCAAGTTATCACAGCAACTAAATCACTGAATTATCTGAAATTATGACTTTTTTAGTAACTAATGATGATGGGATTGATGCTCCCGGTATTCAAGCCTT
>NZ_JAAHGK010001830.1:0-1004 GCF_010672505.1 Okeania sp. SIO2B9
TCCCACAAAGAAAATGATAAATCTGATATTTTTTTCTAACTAATCATTACTGTCTGTCCTGTTTGTGTATATGAACAACATCATATTACATGGCAAAAACTTTAACATAATTTTATATACTAGAAAATATTTCTACTTTGATATATGTATATAGCAATCCTATTTAAGTTGCGGGTAACAATCTCTTTAAATTTAGGGAACAGGGAATAGGGGTAAAAGTTTCAGAGTTTTTATATATCCTTATATTTTTTACAAATCATATCAAATCCGTTTAATATGGTATGAAAATATTGTCCATATTCACCATTACCAAATCTTGATAACTTTTTTTCTTCTTGTACGAGCGTTAATAGCAATGCTACCGGATTTAAATCATTTGGGATTACTGTATGATCGTATTTTTGACAAAATATTTGGGTGCATCTCACATTTGCAAAAATACTTTTTTCCTATATATTCCCTATTCCCTGTTGCCTGTTGCCTGTTCCCTAAAAGCGATAAATTTTTAGCTTTATTCAAAATTGAGATGCACCCAAAGATTTCCTACTGCTATAGTCTTAATAGTTAAAGGCTAGAAATAAATATTTTAATTTCTAGCAGATATATATTTTTGATTTTTTTTCACTGCCACTCTTCTAATTATTCTATCCAATTTTGCAATAAATTATTAATTTGTTCTCGTCGAGTTTCAAAACTTGCAGCTATCCAAATAAAGACAATTCCTACTATTAAACCGATGCTCCACTTGAAAAAAGAGTAAAGAGAGTTCAGGATAATTAGTTGATTAAAAGCGTTGATGAAAAATGTGACTGTTCCTATATAAAGAAAAGCTCTAGTTGGTAACACTAATCCTGGAAAAATAACAATTACACTAATTATTCCTGGTAGTAAACTAGTCTATTGATTTTCTAATAAAGCTATAAAACAAATTATTTCACTGCCAAAAAGTCGTAAGTTATGCCGAATATTTCTGTTTTTAGGTAATTTCAAAATAGGATCGACTT
>NZ_JAAHGK010001831.1:0-1003 GCF_010672505.1 Okeania sp. SIO2B9
AACCTAAAACTTCAAACCTACGACCCCAAGCTGATAGTTGAAAGCTAATTAACTGCTAAGTAGTCGGACAAAATTAAAGTTTAGTATCTCACACCTACCACCTTAACGTAGAGAAAATCTAAGAACCTAATTTGAAAGCTTCTAAAAATAGACCATAAGTAAAACCAATTTTAAAACCATTCAAAATATCTATTCCCAAAGAACGTGCTATTTTACCCTTAATACCATAAGTAAACCAGTTTAATAATTCAGTAATCAGCAAACATATTAAAGCATAAATAACATCTAGGTAACCTTCTTGCCCAGCGATCGTAGAAACCGCAGTCCCAGCAAAATTACCAAATAACAAACTAATAACTAATAGAGAAATTCGACGCCAAGGATTACTCAACCATTGCCTAAACCTTTCACTAATAACATTAAATAATCTATTGATACGGGTACTTTGCATAGATATTGAAGTTAAATATATATATTTTTTTGGACTTTTTAAGTCAATTTGAAAGTTAAAAATACTCTAGGTAGTCTAACATAGCAGAAGAGCAAGCTGTAATTTATCAGGTTAATTGAACAAAATCAGGATGCCTAGTTAAAGAATTAAAAGAAAGAATTAAATTCAAATGAAACTCCAAGCTTATAGACAAACTATTATTACTTTAATATTTTTTTTGTTAGGATTAATTATTGGCAGATTTCAGTTAAAAATATTTTGGGAAACAAATGATTCTGAGACATTTTCTGAATCTCTGTTATTAAACATTCCTACTCAGAAACCTCTACCAATATCTCCAACAAAACAGATTCAAGAATGTAGTCTGCTCATAACTACTTCTCAATCATCAATCATTCGTGGGTCAAAACTGATAAAGGAGCTTTTCGAGTTAGCAACTGTACAGATCGTCCAGTTCGTCTAGCACTACTAGCTAAATCCTCAGACCAATCTTACCAAAAATCTGCTCACTGGGATTTTGCCCCAGGGGAAGGTATTGACTACTCCCCAGAC
>NZ_JAAHGK010001832.1:0-1001 GCF_010672505.1 Okeania sp. SIO2B9
AGATCAATTAGTGGCCACATTACTGCAATCAATTGACCCAGGTTTGATTGCAGATTAAGGAGTACGTCAAACAGGATCCCCTCAATAATTGGGGGTAGGGAATGATTCCGCTGACCATGACCAACCGAAGGAATCAACAGAAGCTTCAGAACGAATAATAGTTGCCAGAGGGAGAATTATTCCTGCCTGGGAAATGCGATCGCTGATATACTCAAAAAAGCTGATACCCAACTTACGAGTAGTATCAACAAGGGACATAAAAATATCCCAAGCTTTTGTACCAAGAAATATCTGGGTAGCATAACTAATCTTACGTCGCAGCACCATTGTCCTAGCTGCTAACTCGGCAGGATTGTTGTGCAAAGGCAATTCTGGATGCTTCAAAACCAGAAGCAACTCCTCTTGTTTTGCGATGGTTAATCTTTTTCGTTCATCCAACTGTTCGTAACCAGTTTTTTCTCTAAACAGCGTCCCAAATTCTGACCTGAGTTGGTCAGCTTGCTCTTGACTGGGGGAATCTCTATAAGCTAATAATTTTCGGTACAATTTCCAAAATCTGTCGAGAAAGTTATCTAAAATCTTTTGGTGGTAGGCGATAAATGGACTTAACTTTTTATAATGCCTTCCTTCGTGGACCCAACATAAAGCTAATTCATCAGTCAATAACTTGAACTGTGGAGCATCATCACTTATGAGGGTTTTGATTACTGGAATTGTTGATTGCTGATGGTAAAAAGCAATTGCTGCTGCTTCATGTATACGAGTACGGGATTGAGAATTTAAATTAACCAGATGCTCATCAAGTAACCTATTCAACTCAATTTCTGTGAAGGCTGTTTCCTGAGGTAATAATTTCAGTCGATGCTCCCATTTGTTAGGCAGATTTAATACCTCAAGTAAATCGTATGTTATCGAGTTGAGGACAAACTCCAGTTCCGTTGTGTTTTGTAAAACTTTTAATACGCTTAAGCGGTCTTTGTTTGGTGTCGTTATATCAAATA
>NZ_JAAHGK010000184.1:0-7985 GCF_010672505.1 Okeania sp. SIO2B9
ATTAAGCACAAACAACAGGTGAAAACGATCTTTTGGCAAATACCATCAATATTAGTGACTACATTAATTTGTACTGCAGCGATCGCTCAAGAATATCCAGGATGTTTTATGCTTGATGAAGCAGGAAATAGGAAGGACTTAACAATATCAGTTTGTCGTCTGTTTCCAGAAGAATTACCAGAGGAGGTATCAACTTCAACTACAACAGCAGGGTTATATGAAATACCAATTGTTAAACGTACAGATGGTGCAGAAGGTATTCCTATTGTTGAAGTTATTTTTAATGGGGATCAGAAATACGAAATGCTTTTAGATACTGGAGCTAGTAAAACCATTATTACTCAGGAAATGGCAGACTCTTTGAAAGTAGTACCTTATGGTCGGGGAACTGTAAAAGTTGCTGATGGTAGAGAAGTAGAAGTACAAGCAGGAATAGTTGGTTCTATTTCTGCGGGAGGTTTAGAGTTCAAACAATTTACTGTTGTTATCGCACCTCCTGAAGCAGAGATACCACTGCTGGGACAAGACTTTTTTGGTAGTTATGATATGACAGTTAAAGAAAAATTAGTAGAGTTACGGGTACGTTCTAGTAGTTAGAAGCATCATATTTATAAAAAATTTTATGTGAAGCTCATAGAATAAGGAGTCAGGATTTAGGAGAAAATCATGGTCGTCAATTAAGAGTCAATAACTAGGAGTAAATAATTAAGTATATCTGGGCGTTGGTGATGGGGGCTATGATTTTTTTTAAGTGTAGAAACCTGGTTTGTGGCTGGTAAATATTAGTATGGTAAGTATTTAAAATCAACCCGGTTTCTACGCTTTTCGGATGGAGAAGTTTTTGCAGATTTATAAGAATTTAACTAACTGCTCTAATTTCAACCAAGCTGCTCCACTCTCGAGAATATCTTTAGCTTTAGCAATACCTTCTGCATGAGCTTCTAGTGGTACAACACCTGCTACCTGTAGTGCCAGAGAACTATTCAAAGCGACTACATCTGTCTGTGCAGAAGTCCCCTTACCTTGGAGAACATTCTGTAAAATTTCAGCATTTTTTTCTACCTCCCCACCCTGTAAGGCACTTATGGGAGCCAAATTTAATCCTAAATCTTGGGGGTTAACGGTTGTCATTCGTACCTCTCCATTAGATAAAATAGCTAAGTCGGTAATATCGCCCAAACCAGCTTCATCTAGTTTTTCTCTACCGTGGAGAACGATCGCCGATTTTAACTCCAATATTCCTAAAGCTTGAGCTATAGTTTCTACTAAGTTAGAATTAAATACTCCGATGACTTGACCTTGAGGACGCAAAGGGTTAACTAAAGGACCTAAAAGATTAAATACAGTTCGTACTTTTAAAGTACGACGTAGAGGAACTACAGATTTCATTGCGGGATGCCAACCTGGTGCAAACAAGAAAGTTACTCCCACCTCAGATACTGCGGATATTACTTTTTCCGTGGGAGCGCTCAAACGTATTCCCAATGCTTCCAATACATCAGCAGAACCAACTTTACCAGAAGCAGAACGGTTTCCATGTTTAGCTACTGGCACTCCGGCCGCAGCTACGACAAAGGCAACCGCAGTAGAAATATTGAATGTTGAAGCTCCGTCTCCACCAGTACCGCAAGTATCAATAACTGGATATTTGGAGTTGGTGATGGGAGTAGAGCGATCGCCATCTTCTTTTGTTAAGGATAAAGACTGTAATACTTTTGCCATACCTGCTAATTCTTCTGCAGATACACCTTTAGCTTGCAGGGCAGCTAAAATTGCTCCTGATAGAACAGGTGGAATTTCTTCTTGCAGCCATCCTTGCATTAAATTCGATGCTTGAGATGAAGATAAAGATTGGCCATCAAGTAACTGCTGTAATAAACTCGGCCATTCATTAGTAGAAGAGTTAATCATTGATATACCTTGTTGGTTTTGAGCAATAGAACCAGTCATATCTAAAAGTAAATATACATTTTTCCACTATCTAATTATCTTATGTTTATCTTGTATATGTATCTTTGAAAAGAATATTTTCCACAATCAAGCATAAGTCTACAAAAAAAAGTCAAAAGTCAAATACATTTATTTCCAACTTTCTCTACAGTAATTTTATTTTTAAGATAATGGTCGCATATTTAAGCCAAAAAGTTATAAATATGTCAAGATATATAATAACTAAAAGGGTACATTAATTCAATAATAAACTTCTTCAGTAGGTAAAAATAGTTACATACAATTATCAATCTGGAACGGGAAATTTGAATGATTAATCTTCAGAAAAGCCAAGAGACATTACAGCAAATGGAAGATAAATATCACAGTATATTTGAGAATAAAGTTGTAGGAATTTACCAAACAACACTTGAAGGAACCTACATTAGTGCTAATGCTACACTAGCTCGCATCTATGGTTATGACTCTTCTACAGAAATGATTGCTGCATTGGCAGATATTAAAAATCAACTTTATGTAGATTCTCAGCGACGTGACGAATTTGTTGATATTTTACGAGAAAAAGGAGAAGTTTCCGAATTTGAATCCCAGATTTATCGCAGAGATGGTACAATAATTTGGATTGCTGAAAATGCCTGGGTAGTTCGTGATCGCCAGAAAAATTTTTTATATTATGAAGGATTTGTTGAAGATATTACCAGACGTAAACAGACAGAAGTTGCTTTGCAAGAAAACGAAGAAAGACAAAGATTATTAATAGAAAGTGTTCAAGATTATGCCTTATTTATGTTGGATGCTGACGGATATATAGTTAGCTGGAATTCTGGAGCAGAGCGTATTTATAAATATCAATCCGAGCAAGTTATTGGTAGACATTTATCGACTTTTTATACTCAAAAAGATATTAAAAATCACCTACCAGAGAAAGAATTAAAAATTGCTCAAGAAAAAGGTAAATTTGTGAGAGAAAATATCTGTTTGAGGCAAGATAAAACGCAATTATGGACTAGTGTAATTACCACAGCTTTGTATGATAATAACGAACAATTACGGGGTTTTTCTCAAGTAACAAGAGATATTACTGAAAGTAAACAAGCTAGAGCTATCCAAACAGGATTAATTGCTACTATACAAGCTTCAGAAAAAAAGTTTCGCGATTTATATGAATCTACTCAAGATGCGGTTTTATTCATAAATGAACTAGGCTTTATTGATTGTAACTCTGCTGCCTTAAAATTATTTTGCTGTAGTAATAAATCAGATTTGTGTGGAAAACTTCCTTGGCAATTCAGCCCTCTAAAACAGCCTGGAAAAGAAAATTCAAGTACGAAATTTCAACGTTATTTAGAAATAGCATTACACAGAGGCATAAGTCGTTTTAATTGGCGATATAAACGTTTAGATGGTTCTGAATTTCCGGCAGAAGTTTTCTTAACTTCTATGAAGTTTGATGGTAGAGATGGTTGGCAAGCAGTAGTTTTAGATATTAGCAATCGGGTGTTAAAAGAAAAAACACTAAAGCAGGCAAATGAGGAGTTAGAAAAGCGGGTAGAAAAACGAACAATTGAACTACAGGAAGTAGTTGAGCGATTACAGAAAGAGATATCTGAACGTCAACAAGTAGAAGCAAAGTTACGATTATCGGAGGAAAAGTTCTCAAAAGCATTTCGTTGTAGTCCCAACCCGATCAGTATTACTACTTTTGAGAATGGGCGGTTTATCGAAGTAAATGATGGTTTTTTGAAGATAATGGGTTATTGCCGTGAAGAAATAATCGGTTTGACTGCACAAGAGTTGAAAATATGGGTATATCCAGAAGCAAGAACTGAATTTATACAGAACTTACAACAGCAAGGAGTTGTGAAAAATCAGGAATACGAGTTCAGAGTTAAATCTGGTGCAATTAGAGTATGGTTGTTGTCTGCAGAGATTATTGATATTGGTAATGAACTTTGTTTGTTAACAGTTATTACAGATATTACTGAACGCAAACATGCAGAAAAAGCTTTATATGAAAGTCAAAGAAAATTAGCTACTTTAGTGAGTAATTTGCCAGGCATGGCCTATCGTTTTTGCAACGATCTACATCGAAGTGTGGAATTTGTAAGTGAAGGTTGCTATTCATTAACTGGTTACCGAGTCAAAGATTTTTTTGGTTCACAGAAAATATTTTTATCACAATTAATTCATCGAGAAGATCGACAACGTTTATGGAATGCTATACGGTTTGCTGTACAGGAAAATAAGCATTATCAAGTAGTTTATCGAATTACTACTAAAACTGGAAAAATTAAATGGGTTTGGGAACAGGGAATAGGAGTATTTTCGGAGTCAGGAAAATTAATAGCTTTAGAAGGTTTTATTACAGATATTACTGAGAGTAAAAATGCAGAAGCAGCACTAAAGCAATCTCGAAATGAGTTAAGAAAACAAAAGCGAAAATTAGAAAATACTTTGCAAGAACTGAATGAAGCGGAGACGACTTTAACTAATAGTGAAAAGATGTCTAGCTTGGGTGAATTAATAGCAGGAATTGCTCACGAAATTAAGAATCCTATAACTTCTGTTTATGGAAATATAGTCCATTTGAATCATTATGTTCAAGACATGATGAATTTACTAAATCTTTATGAAGAATATTGTTCCGATCCACCAGATTACATTAAACAAGAATTTGAGGAGATAGATCTAGATTTTATGAGGCATGATTTGCCCAAGGTAATATCAGCAATGCAAATAGGGACAGAAAGAATTAGTGATATTGTGAGTTCTCTGCGTAATTTCTCTCGTAAAGATGACGTGAAAAAAACTCTGATGAGTTTTCATGATGGTATTAATGGTACTTTAGTAATTCTCCAAAATCGTTTTAAAGGGCGTGGAAAAAAACCTGAAATTAAAGTTCATAAGGAGTATGGAGAATTGCCTTTAGTAGAATGTTATGTTGGTATGATAAATCAGGTATTTATGAATTTAATTGGTAATGCTATTGATGCTTTAGAAGAGGCTTTTGAAAATGATAATTGCCAAGATAAAACTCCTACTATTAAAATTAAAACAGAAGCTATATCAGACAAAGTTATAGTGAAGATTATAGATAATGGTTTAGGTATGGATGAGGAAGTTAAGAAGCATTTATTTGAGCGATTTTTTACTACTAAACCGGCAGGGAAAGGTACTGGTTTAGGTTTGTCTATTAGTTATCAAATTATTGTGGAAAAACACAAGGGAAAGTTGAGTTGTATTTCTACCCCTGATGAGGGAGCAGAGTTTGTCATGGAAATTCCGATTACACAGCCAGTATAATGTTTTGGTCAAAAGTGAAGTAATTTTTGATGATATTATACAATTTTGAAAAAAAATTCTATAGTTATGCAAGATTTCAATGATTAAGTAATTATTAGGATTCAATAATGTTTTGAGCGATTATTAGCCAGTGATTGTATATTATTCAGCGTTGGTAATTGATGGGATGATTTATATTTTGGGGTAGCGCTCTGTAACCCACCTCAGTTAATCATTGGGGGATTGCCCCTACAAATTTCATCCTGTAATTTACCAACGCCGAAATACGGCGTTGGTAAATGAAGGTATGATGAGGAAAGAATGCGTGCGCTAAACAGTTAGAAGTTTTTGAGTGAATGGTACAGGAATATCTCTGAATTTAAGAAGCGTGAATTAATAATTTCACTCTCATCTCCCAGCATAATTTCAGACTTAGAGTAATATCATGTCCGGTTGAACAGTTAAATAAACGACGAAGGAGTCAGGAGTCAGGATTCAGGATTCAGGAGGGAAGAAAGAAGAAGTAAAGAGAAACTTTTTTTTATAACTAATTATCCGGACATGATATAACCTACAAACCCATACCATTAACGTACATAGTTAGATATTCATGTTTTAGCTCATCTTTTGGAGCTTCTTTGTGTTTGATAACAGTCTAAAAACTGTCTTCGACAATCAACACAGATGTAATTCTGTTTTCCTTTGTTTTTTCCATTTTTGTTAACGTGAGTTGATTGGCATTCAGGACATTGCATTCAAGTTCACCTATAAGGTTTTGGAAAACATTATACCCTAATTTACCAACGCCATTAATTATAATACTGTAGGTTGGGTTAAGCGATATAGCTGCCGCTAGGCTCCGCCAACGCGCAACCCAACAAAAATATATTGATGTGGGATTTTATTCCTGAGATTGATGCTGGGTTTATTCTACACATAAACTGCGCTAACATTCCTCATATTGATGTGAGATTGAATTCCTAAGATTGATGTTGCGTTTCCCAAGTTCAACCCAACCTACAAAGCTACTAAAATTCATCGAATTCTTCGCACAAATCTTGTAACTGCTGATGCTGTAATCTTCTCGAAGAACGGCGATACTTTTTACTAACTAACTTCGGTTCCAACTTTTGTTCGCCACCTGACTTTATTTTTGCCTTCCAGTTTGACTCAACATCAGGTTTTTGTTGCAAAGCTTCTTGATGCGCGATCGCCTCCTCCAAAAACATCAAATAATATTCATACCTATCCCAATCACCCCTGACTACACAGTTAGGTTCATCCCGATGCAAACAGTCACTAAATTGACAACTTCCTGCTGTTAAATACTGTCGCACTTCTGGAAACAAATACCCTAACTCCAAAGGTTCGCACTCTAACTGTGGTTGATTAAAACCAGGCGTATCTGCCAATAAACCCCCAGTCGGTAGCTCAAATAATTCAACGTGACGAGTAGTATGTCGTCCCCGTGACAACTTTCCTGATACTGCAGCTACTCTTAAATTAACATGAGGAATCAAATAGTTAATTAAACTTGACTTCCCAACTCCAGAAGGACCAGAAATTACGGTAATTTTATTTTTCAGTTTTTCCCACAGAGAAACCGAATTATCTTTTGCTATCCCCAAACCTGCATATGTTTCCACACTAATAAAGAATGGATTGTAACCCCACTGAGAAATTTTATTGCGCCATTTCTTTATTTGCTCTGGTGTGACAAGATCGCACTTATTCAAACATAAACATACCTCTAAACCTGTTGACTCTGCCTTTACTAAAAATCTTGTTAAAGCAATAGGGTCTAAATCTGGTTCTGCCATAGCAAACACTAACATTACCTGGTTTGCATTAGCTACAGGAGGACGGTCTAGTTCTGTTGTTCTTGGCAAAACCTCAGCAACAGCTCCTCGTCCACCTGCCCAGTCAGGATCTTCTATCACCACGCGATCGCCGACCATTACTTTCTGGCCTATTTTCTTCAATCGCGATCTGCGGGTACACAGGAGTTGGGTAAAATTTTCTGTTGTTTTTTTTACCAAATCATTTTTTGTATCGAGCTTAACTTGGTAAAAATTTGCTTGGACTGCTACAACTGTCCCTACCAAATCCTTATTTGCTTCTAAGATATCACCCTCTTCTGAACAACTCATGCAACCGTTTCCGGACGACGTACCTTCAGGATAAAATATTCAGAGCGATCGCTTATTTCTTCTATTTGATAACCTTCTATCATCAAACTATCAGGTACTTGCTCTATTGGTTCTCCTTGGTCTAGCCAAACTTCCAAAATTTCTCCAGGCATCATTTTTTCTAGGTGTAGTTTTGTCTTGACAAAATTAATTGGACAGGGAGTACCTCGCAAATCTATTTGGGCATCTGGTATTTTTTGCTGCTGAACTTGAGGTTGAGAATCCATAATTTAATATTGTCTCTCCAATCTTTTAATTTTTAATAGTATAGTTGCAATCAATTATTATCAGGAAAGACAGAGGGCAAGAGGCAGAAGGGAATTCTAACCGAATAATTAAGGTAAAAATCCTCTCCTTTAAAGGAGAAATGAGAAAAAATTTTCCTTTGAGTCAATCCTCTTCTTTTCAAGGAGAGGTAATTGTTAATTATTAATTATTAATTATTAATTATTAATTGTTGAATCCTGTCCTCTGGCAGTGACCGAAGGGAACAAGGGTATAAAACCCCACGGTCTACACGGTGTCTACAATTGGTTAGGGTTTTATACCTCAACCAATTGTAGA
>NZ_JAAHGK010000185.1:0-7950 GCF_010672505.1 Okeania sp. SIO2B9
CTCTTCGATACTTTTGTGTGGTTCTAGCTTTAACAATCTCGGCATGGCGATCGCCCAACTCTTACTATTCATCCCTTAATTTATCAGGTTTAATTTTTTTATACCGATGCTACCGGATTTGATATTACGCTAAAATAACACCCATAATTGGGTTAAGCTGTTTCGACTTTCTCAATCAATCTCAGAACTCTTGTACAATAGATGAATAAAACATCAATCACATAACTATAACGTTAGGGTTTTTTGATTTGTCTATTCCTGGAAGGAGGCGATCGCTCTTGTCACTCGATAATCAAATAACTATAACGTTGGGGTTTTTTGATTTGTCTATTCCTAGAAGGAGGCGATCGCTCTTCTCACTCCATCTCAAAACTCTTGTACAACAGATGAATAAAACATCAATTCAATAACTATAACGTTAGGGTTTTTTGTTTGTAGTAGGGCCATTATTAGTGAGAATAATTAACGGAAAATTCTGACAGCGCACCTTTCTATCTTTTATCGGCACATCCATCCCATCATAAGTGCGAACCTCTACCTGGGAAACTTCTTTAGAAAGACGAGCTAATTCTGGAATTTCAAACCTCCCCTCCTCAAACAAATTGAGTAAATCATTGGGTAAATTAATATCGCTCTTATCTATCTCATCAATTAATAAAACGCGAGGTCTGGGAAAAGGGAGTAAAGCTGTACCCAGAGCGCCAAGTTTAATATAACGACCAATATCCTTACTTTCGTCGCCCATTTGTACATCCTGAAGACGAGCGATCGCGTCATAATCATATAATCCATCTTTTAAAGTTGAGCGAGCAGTAATATACCAAGGTAAAACTGGCCCTAATTTTAATTCATAAGCTACCGCATAAGCTAAAGAAGTTTTTCCTGTTCCGGGTTTGCCTTTTACTAACAAAGGTCGTCTTAAATATAGAGCGGCATTAACCATATTAATCACACTATTTCTGTCATTGTCACTGTCAGAATGAATCCGGAAACTTTTGCCTCTTTCCCAATCTTCTGTTCCTTCACCTTTCTCATCTAAAAAATTTTGCCAGCGTTGTTCAATTTCTTGAATTATCTGATTATCAGCACCCATAAATTTACGCCAATTTGGAGGTTCGGGAAGACGATTAATTTCATCATGGGGTTTGCTATTACCTTTAAATATTTTCCAGTCATTCATATTTTTTGTCTCTGGTTTTTTTTCAATAAATTTATTCAAAGGTGTTAGGTGTTAGGTGTTAGGTGGTATTTATATCAAATCCGGTTAAACAGTTATAGATTCGTTAAGTAAGGAGGAGTCAGGAGTCAGGAGGAGAGAAAATCACAAAGATGAGCGTAGTTATGACGATTGAAGATTTTTTTTATGTCCAATTAAACGGATTTGATATTATAGATTTTTTTCGGCCATAATTAAGATTCAATTTTCGGCGTTGCTGAGTGGTAATGATTTTTAGATAGATTAAGTATTAACGCAAAACATAAGTTTTTCAATTTTACCTTCAGCTACTTACCATTACATTTCAGCAACGCCCAATTTTCTAGAGAAAACCCGAACTATAATAACTGCATCTGCTTTGTTGTTACCTCGGGAAAATTTCCAGTAATATCATGTCCGGATAAGGGGTGCATCTCAATGCAAGAATAAAGCCAAAAATTTATCGCTCTTAGGCAATAGCTCCGAAAGGCAACAGGTAACAGGGAATAGGGAATAGGGAATATATAGGAAAAAAGTATTTTTGCTTGCTATGAGATGCACCCCGGATAAGAGCGTGATCAAAAAAACTTTCTCCTTTTCCTCCTCTTCTTCTTTCTTCTTGCTTCTTTCTTCCCTCCTGACTCGGTCCTCCTGACTCCTCAAATGATAACTGTTTTATTGCCCAGGTGTAATTAATTCAACCATTATATCAGGAGTTAAACGATAGGGATTTTCCCAAAGAATAGCTAAATGAAAACCTAAATGCTCCTCGGTTTGAGCATCAGCTTTTTCTCGAATTTGTCTAATTGATTCACATAAATAACACAATGGTTAAAAAGTTAATATCTCATCAATCAAATTTACTTTTTCCCGACGCTCAATATCAGTTCTTGTCCAAATAACAACAGGGGTTGTAGCTGACAAAATTGCTCTAAACAAATCTTTCCTGATAGATTGAGGATGAGCGCGAGTAACTTTCAATCCTAAGAAGGAAAAAATCTTAGACTCCGAAACTAAGAAACTATACACCAGGCAAATAAACCACACGGAAACCTCTGTTATTGTTGCAGAAGTCGGCATCCCCCCAGAGACGGAAGGCACTCCGACAATTCCCAGGTTCATCTTCCCAATACCCACCACGCAGTACTCGTATCTTACTATCTCCTCCAGTTTCCCAAGCACTACCATCATTAGGGGCACCTTCATAATTATCGTGTCTAATATCCTGACACCATTCCCACACATTCCCGTGCATATCATATAAACCAAAAGCATTAGGAGGAAAAGTTCCCACATCAGTTGTCTCCCCTCGATATTCACCTTTAGGGGCATCGCCATAAGTATAGTTACCATTATAGTTAACTAAATCGGTCGTTATAGTTTCCCCAAAATAAAAGGGTGTGGTTGTACCAGCGCGACAAGCATATTCCCACTGACTCTCACTGGGTAGTTTGTAGGTTTTCCCAATTTTTTTTGATAACTTTTGACAAAATTTTGTAGCGTTGTGCCATGTTACAGTTTCGACTGGGCGCTTTCCTCCTTTAAAGTGAGAGGGGTTTTCACCCATAATGGCTTGATATTGGTCTTGAGTAATAGGATATTTACTAATATAAAAAGGTTGGATAGTAACTTCATGTTGGGGAGTTTCAGGACTATCTGTTTCTACTTCATTTTCTGCCGAACCCATAACAAAACTACCGCCAGGAATAGAAACCATTTCTAAAGTTACACCTTTACCCAAATCTTCAGTAAAAAATACTGCTTCATGGGAACTACGATTAATTTCTTCACCTTTGCTATTTACCGTTATTACATCAAATGGTTTTGGTGCAATTGGTTTCAACACTAACTTCACCTTTAAATTTGCATCTGGTTTTCCTTTAGTAATATAAAGATTACCTTCCCCCTCGAAATTAAAACCTACTTCCACTTCAGCTTGTTCAATTTCCATCTCTTTATTAATTTCTTGCCAAGCTTCAGCAATAGGACGACTAATACTAACTAATATAGGTTTAACTTGTGCAAAACTAGATTTAACATCTTTAACAACATTAGTAGAAATCGGCTTTGCTTCATTATCTGGAACTTCAGCTTCAACCAAAATCCCATCTTCCAGTTTAATTAGTCTGGTGGCCATGTATGTTGATTCCTGAATTTAACTGCTACTCTATTCAAGCACATCACAGTAATTTGTTTTCTGAATTTAGAATAACTCATCAAACAAACATTTTAATTTTTAGGAAAAGGCGAATATCGGATTTATAAATCTAAAATAGATGGAGCAGAGAAGTTTTGCTAGGGGATATCAGAATTTAGGAACAAAAAAGGCTGTAGTAATACCAATAATTCTTGTTGTTTATGAGTAGATGATTATAAGTCTATTCTCAAGTTGGATTCATTTTGGCGATCGCATACATAAATGATTTTGATAATTTTACCTTATTTTCTATTTTGGAGATATCTAATGTTGCGTTCTTTCTTGTAAGAACATTCAATAAATTGTTCTGAAGTTTCTATTGAAATGAACTTTACACATTGATCGATAAAATTACTGAAGTCACATCCCCCTGAAAGCATATCACAAATTACGTTGTCATCTTTAAAGGTTTTAGAGAAGATTTCGCTAAACCTTAATTATTCGGTAATAAAGGAATTATACTTTTTGACGTAAAAGCCTCTTTCTGTCTATCTTCTAGCCTATTTTAGGCTGCTGTTTTGTGTAAGTCCCGCTAACTATTTGTAGTAAAAATTTATCAGATTGGTATAACTTTATCAATATTGCCCAAGTTACATTAAATGTGGCTGAATTCAGCATCTAACTAAGGAGACTGTTGCATGAGAGATACATTACGATTTGGTATTGTGGGAACGGGATTTATTGCCAGGGTGATTGCCCAAGGATTAGTCGATGCCAAAAATTGTGCTTTAGTCGGAGTGGCTAGTCGTTGCATCTCGCGGGCACAGGAGTTTGGCCAGCAATTCGGAGATGTTAAAGGGTTTGACAGTTGGCAAGATTTAATCGCTTGGTCTGGAGTGGATGCAATTTATATTGCGACTCCTACTGCCTTAAAAGAAGAAATTGCTGTGGTAGCTGCGCAACAGAAAAAGCACGTTTTAGTGGATAAACCCTTTGCGACCTTAGAGTCTTTGCAAAAGATTACCGTAGCCTGTAGAGAAAATCAAGTCTTGTTTATGGATGCAACCCATTTTGTCCATCATCCCAGGACTGCAGCTATTAAGCAAACTATGGAGGAAACCATTGGTCAGGTGCAAGCGATGCGAAGTGCCTTCTATTTTCCCCTTAGCGATCGCAGTAATATTCGTTTCAATCCCGAATTGGAACCAAAAGGAGCTTTAGGGGACTTAGGTTGGTATAATATGCGGGCAACAGTTGAATTTTTAGCTCCTAACATTAATTTGAGCCAAATTTCAGTCAAAGTTAAACGAGACACCGAAACTAGAGGGATTGTTCGTGTTTGTGGTATGCTCGCTTTTGATGATGACAGTACCTCGACTTGGGATGCAGGATATACTTCAGGTGCGGTAACGATGGATTTGGCTTTAATTGGTACAAAAGGCATTATTACCCTAGATGACTTTGTGTTAGATTGGGTGAATAGTTTTGCCTTTAAAAATCCTCATCTTAAGGCGGGTTTTTATCTCAAAAATGGTATGGATACCCGTGGGGATGTCAAATTTATTGAGGTAAAAAGTGAGCAAAGTTCTCAGGTGAAAATGGTTGAAAATTTTGCTGATGTGGTGTTCAATGGTGTTACTAATTCTACAACAAATTATTATCAAGTGAGTGAAAAAACTCAAGCCTTATTAGATGCAATTTCTGGTTGTGTTTAGTTATTAAGAAGGAAGCAATCTCAGAGGTGTAGGGAGATTGCTTTCTATGGTCGCAATGACGACTATTCAAACTGATTAGAGCTTGCTGATTAAATCTAAAAGTATTTACAGATAAAGGTTTTAGCTTTTTTGAGGTCGAATTGCAGTGCCTGGTATCACGTCTAAAACCCTCAAAAAGGAGCGTATTTTAGGCTCATAGTTGGGCAGAAAAATCATTCTTACAATTCTTACTCCTACCTCCTCGCTCATTCCCATGTCTCCCCTCCTGGGAGGGGGAGGGGCGAGGGGTGGGTTGTCTCCTGTCTCCTGTCTTCCCCTCCTGGGAGGGGTTGGGGGTGGGTTGTCTCCTGTCTCCTACCCTCACCTATAAAACTTTTTCAGCAAACCCTAATTATATATTATTTATTAATTGAAGAAGATAAACTATAAAATTGAACAAGGAAAAATAACAAATGAGAAAATATTTTAATGTAATTCTCGAAAAAGATGTAGATGGTTATTTAGTTGCATCGGTTCCCGTTTTAAAAGGATGTCTACACAATTTAAAAGTTATGGTTAATTAATATAAAGCATTCAAGAAGCTATTGAATTTTGCTTATAAATGAAGAATTTGAACCCTTATAGTTTATGGGTATACAACAATATGATACTTATTGACAAATAACCTCCTGTTTAGCATCAAAAAACAATTTAATTATTATGATTATTTTTATTTTCATCCAGATGTTCATCAACCTGCAAATCTTGTAGCGATAATTCAGGAACTTCTGATGTGAGAATTGTGAGATTGAATTGAAAGACAATTTTATCCTGTTCCAGATTAATATTCGTGATATTTACAATGCTTTGTTTGGGTAATAAACTTTTAACTGGCCGTAACGCACCACTATCTATATTGATTACCAAGCAATCTGTGGGTGAGTTATGCTTCCCTAAAAAATGGTGCGTTACCCTTTCCTGCGGAATGCTGCGCAAACGCTAACACACCCTACTGGACAACTACTTCTTCCTTCTTCCTTTTTTAATAATTTTCAAGAATTACCCACTAATTTATCCCGCAAATGCTTAATCCGATCGCGTAATTTAGCCGCCTCTTCAAATTCCAATTTTTTCGCTGCTTCTTTCATCTGAGTTTCTAACTTTTTAATCCACTCTGGTAGCTCCTCTAAAGATAACTCATCCACCTGTTCATACACCTCTTCTAACTGTTGAGAATTTAAACGGCGTGACACATCCAAAAACGCCAAAATTGCATTACTTTGTTTTTTTACAATAGGCTTCGGTGTAATATTATTCATCCTATTATATGCCAACTGAATTCCTCGCCTTCTCTCCGTTTCATCTATCGCTTTAATCATACTATCTGTCAAATTATCAGCATATAAAATAGCCTGACCCCGGACATGACGTGCTGCTCTACCAATAGTCTGAATTAAAGAACGTTCCGCTCGTAAAAATCCCTCCTTATCCGCATCTAAAATAGCCACTAAAGAAACCTCCGGTAAATCCAAACCTTCCCGTAATAAATTCACCCCAATTAACACATCAAACTCTCCCTCTCTCAACCCCTGCAAAATCTCAATTCTCTGAATAGAATTAATCTCCGAATGCAAATAACGAACCTTCACATTTTGCTCCTGCAAATATTCAGTCAAATCTTCAGCCATCCGCTTAGTTAAAGTAGTAATTAAAACCCTCTCCTCCAACTTAACCCTTTCCCTAATTTCCCCTAATAAATCGTCAACCTGACCCTCAGTCGGACGCAGAAAAATTTCCGGGTCAACCACACCAGTCGGACGAATAATTTGCTCAACAATTCTATCCTCAGATTTTTCTATTTCCCAATCTCCAGGAGTAGCAGAAACCAAAATACATTGATTAACCTTTTGCCAAAATTCCTCAGACTTCAAAGGTCGATTATCTGCTGCACTAGGCAAACGAAATCCATGCTCAATTAAAACCCTTTTCCTAGCTTGGTCACCATTATACATTCCTCGAATTTGCGGAACAGTCACATGGGATTCATCAATAATTAATAACCAATCTTTCGGAAAATAATCAATCAAACATTCTGGTGGTTCCCCTGCTTTTCTACCTGCTAAATGCCGAGAATAATTTTCTACTCCATTACAATATCCCACCTCTCGCAACATTTCTATATCATATCTACAACGTTGTTCCAAACGTTGAGCTTCTAACAATTTTCCTGCTTTTTCTAATTCCTCTAATTGCTCTTCTAATTCTGCTTCAATATCATCACAAGCTGCTTCTAATCTTTCTTCAGGAGTAACAAAGTGACGCGCTGGATATACATTTAAAGACTCTAAACTTTGGAGAATATTTCCAGTTACAGGGTCAATATAACGAATCGCATCTATTTCATCCCCAAAAAATTCTACCCGAATAATTCTATCCTCATAAGCAGGTCCGATTTCCAAAACATCGCCCTTAACTCTAAATTTTCCTCGACCTAAATCTAAATCATTTCTAGTATATTGAACTGTCGCTAAATCTCTTAAAATTTGTCGTTGATTAATTTCTTCTCCCACTTGTAACTTAATCGCAGCTTTTAAATATTCAGCAGGCATTCCTAAACCATAAATACAACTAATAGAAGCCACAACAATTACATCTCGGCGTTCAAAAAGTGACCGAGTTGCTGAGTGACGCAACATATCAATTTCATCATTAATCGAAGCAGTTTTTTCTATATATGTATCCGTCACTGGAATATAAGCTTCCGGTTGATAATAATCGTAATAACTAACAAAATACTCCACAGAATTATCAGGGAAAAAATCCCTTAACTCATTACATAATTGAGCAGCTAAAGTTTTATTATGAGCTAAAACTAATGTCGGTCTGCCTGCTTTTTCTATGACAGAAGCTATGGAAAAAGTTTT
>NZ_JAAHGK010000186.1:0-7933 GCF_010672505.1 Okeania sp. SIO2B9
TTCTAAGTATTCAATCAATGTAGATATAGCAATCCTAAATCATTCGTGAGGATTTTATTGCTTAGGTGTTTCTCATTCCCTATTCCCTGTTCCCTGTTCTCTAAAAGCCTAGGAGATATCACAAATAAAATTGCTATATATTGAAACCTGAAATTAACTTTTTCACTATGGCTAAAAATAATAATAAGTAGTATAGAGGAATGAAAAAAAGAAAATGAAGTGAGATAATTTGTTGATGATGGTAAATAAAAAAGTGTATAAGTTCATTAAACTGAAATTCAGTGAAATAGAAAATTTAAATTAGGAGACTGCAGATGTTTAACTCCACAGAACTTTTAATTGATGCCTTCATAAAACGGCTGACTAATGGCTATCGTCATACTTATGGTGGATATAAAGCAGATTATGCTGATATTATTGCCTGGGCGGCCGGAATGGCATTAGAAAATATTGCTAATAGTGATGCCCTGTATCACAATGTAGAACATACTATTCTTGTAACTTTAGTGGGACAAGAAATTTTACGCGGGAAGCATATCCGTGAGGGCGGAGTTTCTTGTGAAGATTGGCTACACTACCACATTTCCTTACTTTGTCACGATATTGGATATGTCAAAGGTGTATGTCGTCAAGATAGAGGAGACTTAAGATTGTATGCTACAGGCATAGATGGTACCAGTGTATCTTTACCTAGAGGCGCTACGGATGCTAACCTAACTCCTTATCATGTTGACCGAGGTAAACTATTTATTGAGGAACGCTTTGGAGGTCATAAGTTAATTGATGCAGAAGTAATTAAGCGTAACATAGAACTGACTCGTTTTCCAGTACCAGCAGATGAAGATCATCAGGATAAGGAAAACTATCCTGGTTTGGTGAGGGCAGCAGATCTAATAGGTCAATTAAGCGACCCCCGTTATTTACAAAAAATTAGTGCCCTTTTCTATGAGTTTGAGGAAACAGGCCAGAATAAAATACTGGGATATCATAATCCAGGTGATTTACGTCGGGGCTATCCTAAGTTTTACTGGAATGTAGTTTATAGCTACGTTAAGGATGCGATCGCTTATCTAAATCTTACTCAACAAGGAAAACAGATAGTAGCGAACCTAAGTGCGAATGTTTTCCGAGTAGAACATGATAATGCTGTTGAAGAGGCTGTAGCTATCAGTTAGTTAGCGATCAAGGCAAAATTTATTACTATCTAGAGAAACCCGGTTTCTGCACCTGCTGACTGGGGATAATTAGTGCTCGAAAAACTTTATCCAAAATTCTAAGATGATATCTAGCTCCAAGCATTGGGCAAGGTGAGCAATGAGCATTGATTGGATAAATTTGAGACTAACAGCGATGGCGTTTATTACTAAAACAGTGATCGCTACTCCAGTTAGCATATCCCTATCCGTTCGAGTCAGTACATCGTTTGTCAGGATTTGTATTAAAGAAAAAAATCATACTGATAAACAGGTTTAACAGTAAAACCTTAGCAATGATAAGGCCATAACTCCAATGTCCTAGTTAATGCTACAAACCGCTAACTTTATTTCTATAGTCTAAGTTTTGATAAAAGTCTGGGTGCGACTCCACTAACACCATCGCTTTATTACTCCAGCTTGCAATCAACTCATCTATTGTTAAAAATTGAATACCTATAGAAGTCTCATGGTATCTTTGCACGCGATACGGGTTTTTGGCAAAGGAGTCAGGAGGACTTTCTCAGATCAAATCCGGTTAAACAGTTATAGAATGCTTAAGTCAGGAGGAGTCAGTCCTCAGTCCTCAGGAGGAGAGAGAATTACAAAGATGAGCGTAGTTATAACGATTGGAGAATTTTTTTATGTCCAATAAAACGGATTTGAGATCAGGATCTAGAGAAATAGAATAGGGAAAAAGGTGGAAATTTCCCTCCAGATTCACCATCTCCTCACACTCCCCACACTCCCCACACTCCCCCTATATTTTTAAATAGATTCCATAAGGGTTCTATAAATAGGTCGGCAACAACGTATTTTTTACCTCGCCTGCCGTACAAAATCACCCAGTGATTTCACTAACGCCAGATTTTTAGTAGATGTAGAAGGAAAGACCCTCAAACAATCCTCTGTAATAGATACCTTAACCTTAATTCCAATGGGCAATGCTACTTGTGGAGTTGTACGAGCAATTAATTCTTGTCCAGATTCAGTGCGTAAAGAATAACGAAATTCACGACCTAAAAATTGGCGATCGCGAATCACTACAGACCCGCCATCATCAGGTTTTAACATCAAATCTTCCTGACGAATCATTAACTCAACTCGATCAAATTCATCTAAGCTACCAATTTTTCCACAAAATAAATGATTATCTGTTAATTCAAAACCCCCAAGTTCCGTTTCCCACACCTGACCTTGACGACGTGCAGATAAAAAATTAGCCTGAGTTACAAATTCAGCCACAAACTGAGAAGCAGGTTCAGTATAAATATCTTCCGGAGTACCAAACTGTTCCACACATCCAGCTCGCATTACTGCCACCCGATCAGAAATAGCCATTGCCTCTTCTTGATCGTGAGTAACAAAAATTCCCGAAGCACCAGCATTTTTGAGAATATCTCGTAATTCTTGCCGTAATCTAATTCTGACTTGTACATCCAAATTACTCAAAGGTTCATCCAATAATACTAAAGCTGGATTTGGTGCCAAAGCACGCGCCAAAGCTACCCGTTGCTGTTGACCCCCAGAAAGTTCGTGGGGATAACGACTTTCCAAACCAGATAAACCAACTAACTCCAGAGCATCTGCAACCTGATGATTAATTTGCCTACTTGACTTTTTGCCAGAATTATGTAAACCAAATGCAATATTTTTAGCTACCGTTAGATGGGGAAATAAGGCATAATCTTGGAAGACCATACCAACATCTCGTTTTTCCGGTGGCACCCAATCATTTACACCAGCAACTACTCGCTCATTAATAGTAATAATACCTGACTGTGGTTGCTCAAATCCAGCAATCATTCTCAATAAAGTTGTTTTGCCACAACCTGAAGGCCCCAATAACCCTAGTATATCCCCTTGGTACAATGTTAAATTGACATTTTGCACCGCAGGGGTAGCAGTGCGAGAAAATTGTTTGCTGACACTCTCCAAACAGAGAATTACAGATTGGGCCATTTATTGTTTAACCTCCCTTAAATTCTTAAAATATGTCTAGAACATTATTTACTTCTCAATTATATTAACCTAATTTTTAGGAGATATTCTCATTAAGTTTCTGGAAATTTTCTAAGAGGCTATTTGCCAATAAAGTAGGGTGTGTGACGGTACGCTTACTATTTCTAGATGGCAGAGGGCAGAAGGCAGCTATGCTGAAGAGAAAATTCTATATATAGCAATCAGAAATCAGATGTGAGAATTGAGGTATTCCTTTAAAGCATAGAATATAGTAGTTATCTTATTCTTATGTATTCATTTCTTTCCTATTCCCTATTCCCTATTCCCTCCATACCTAAAACAAAAGTCTTCAATATCTCACAACTAAAATCATATTGCTATATGATATAAGTCCTGATAGTATTACTTTTCTATTCAGAAATAGTATTACGTAATAGACATCTCCAGAAAAGAGGGAATAGGGAATAGGTATGGAGGGGGAAAATAATTGATAATTTCTGTATGATAATTGATTTTATTTTTTATTTTTGGAGATGTCTAATAACTAAAAGTCTTATATGATTTCCTACGGAATGCTTGCGCCAACGGTTTTTTATTTCCCCTATTGCCTCTCTTGGTGCGCATTCCCTTGCGTCTGACGCCGACGCGGGGTCGCACCGCTGTTGCCTATTGCCTGTTGCCTGCGCGCAGCGCTATAGTCTCTAATGTATAAAATCAAAATGTTTGATAATGTGAAAAAATTTAACTATTTCAACTGGAATGCTTGGACAGTATTTGTCATAGCGATCGCTTTATTAATCTCAGCTCCTGTAGTATTTATTCTCAGCAGTATTTTCTCGGATACAGGAGAAATTTGGAGTCATTTAGCTTCTACAGTTTTACCCCGTTATCTGTTAAACTCCTTCATCTTAATGGTAGGAGTAGGTTGTGGAGTTGTCGTCATCGGAGTAGGGGTAGCATGGTTAGTCACAATGTGTCGCTTTCCTGGTAGTCGCATCTTTGAATGGGCAATGCTGCTACCATTGGCAACTCCCGCCTATATTCTTGCCTACACCTACACAGAATTACTAGAATTTTATGGACCTGTACAAATGTGGTTGCGAGAGGTATTTGGTTGGGCAAGTGTCAGTGATTATTGGTTTCCGGAGATTCGTTCCATTGGAGGAGCGATCGCTTTGTTAACCCTTACCCTATATCCTTATGTTTACTTATTAACACGGGTCGCTTTTTTAGAACAATCAACCTGTACTTTAGAAGCTAGTCGCTCCCTGGGATGCAACCCTTGGCGTAGCTTTTATAAAATAGCTTTACCTCTAGCTCGACCAGCAATAATGGCAGGTTTAGCTCTAGCACTGATGGAGACTCTCAATGATTTCGGAACAGTGCAATATTTTGGAGTCGAAACATTTACCACTGGCATTTATCGAACTTGGTTTGGCATGGGAGAGAGAGTTGCAGCAGCACAGTTGGCAGCAGTATTAATGTTATTTATTTTATGGTTAATTTTGCTGGAGTTATGGTCGCGTCGGCAGGCAAAATATTATCAAACTAGCAGTCAGTATCAAAAATTGCAGCAGTTTCATTTAGGTGGAATACGTGGGATAGTCAGTTTATTTGCTTGTTTGCTGCCAGTCTTGTTGGGTTTTCTGTTGCCAGCAGGATTATTATTAGAAATGACTATTGCTGAAAGTGGGGAAAGTTTTCGGGGACAGTTTTGGAATTATGCTTCCCATAGTTTGATTTTGGCAGGAGTTACTGCTGTTTTTGCTGTAGCGATCGCCTTAATTATGGCTTATGGCGTGCGGTTGAATCGAAATTTGGGAATGCGTTTATCAACCCGCATTGCTGCAATGGGTTATGCTGTACCGGGTTCAGTTATTGCAGTAGGAATTTTGATTCCTATAGGTGCGGTTGATAATATCATTGATAGCTTCATGCGTTCAAGATTTGGGATATCAACTGGTTTATTATTCAGTGGAACTATTACAGCATTAGTGTTTGCTTATTTGGTGAGGTTTATGGCGGTAGCATTTGGTGCTGTGGAGTCAAGCTTGCTTAAAATCAAACCAAGTTTAGATGATGCTTCCCGAAGTTTAGGTTATGGAGCTACGAAGACTCTGGTTAAAGTTCATGCACCGATGATGTGGGGAGGGTTATTAACTGGAGCAATGCTAACTTTTGTGGATGTGATGAAAGAGTTACCTGCAACAATGGTAATTCGTCCGTTTAATTTTGATACCTTAGCAGTGAGGGTTTATAATTTGGCTTCTGATGAGCGGCTAACGGAGGCAGCAGGTCCAGCTTTAGCAATTGTTTTGGTAGGGATTATACCAGTAATTTTACTCAGTTTGAAAATTGCTAAATCGCGTCAATATTAAAGATAGGGAGTGGGGGAGTGTGGGAACCCACCCCTAACCCCTCCCAGGAGGGGAATGTGGGGAGATCGAGAAATATTTGAAAATGGTTGAAGATGGAACATTTTTTTATACCGAATTAAACGGATTTGATATGACTTAATATCTTGTGTAAGTCCTGACCATAAATCGTGTTTTTCTTTGCCTATTCCCATAACCCGTGTTCCCTAACAGGAGTGCGCTACCATATCAGTCTGTCGCACCCCACGGGGTCGCGCCGTTGTTCCCTGTGTTGTGACGGTAACATTCTTTTTTCAAATTGGTATAAGAGGCTCAGATATGCCACTGACTGAAGCAATATATCATCTAAGTTAACCCAGAAAAAAAGATGAGGGGGTTGATGCAGTTACACAATAGAGTTGTCGCTAAATAAAGGGAAAAAATCACTCTAACCTAGACAGAGCAATAATTCCAAGCTTTTTTTATATCCAATAACTACAATCCTTACAAAACAAGGTTTTTGGGATTTTTTTAAGTTATAAAGCGACAACTCTAATCAAATCAAAGTATAGAGTCAAGCAAGCGATCGAGTTGTTGATTAGTAGTAGAAAATCATCAACTATTAGGAATACTAACCGAGCGGGATATAGTACGCTTAATTGCCCAATAAATTTCTCTGGAAAATTTGAAAATCAATTATGTGATGACTCAGAAGTTGATTACAATAGTTGCTTCACATATCGAAGATATTTTTAAAGTTGTCAATTGTTTTCGGCAGCATAAAATTCGTCATCTATCAGTACTATCCAATACAGGGGAATTAGTGGGTTTGATTACAGTTGCAAGTCTCCGCAATTCTTTAAAATCAGTTGATTTACTTAAACATCGACAGGTAAAAGAAGTAATGACTACTGATGTTATTCATGGAACGCCAGATCTATCTATATTTACTTTGGTAGAAAAAATGGTAAAGTATCGAGTTAGTTGTATAGTAATAATTCGCACAGATCCACAACAGAGATTATATCATATTGGAATTGTCACACAAAGAGATATTGTGCAATTTCAAGCACTGGGGATGAATATCAAACAATTCAAAGCTTCAGAAGTTATGAGTACTCCTTTACAGAGTTTGACTCCGTTTGATAGCTTATGGAAAGCTCATCAACAAATGCAAAGGTTGCGAGTACAACGATTAGTAGTATGTGGTAGTGATGGCCAATTGTTAGGACTCGTCACGCAAACTAGCTTGTTGGAAAATCTGAATCCTGTGGATATGCATGGAATGATTCAGATATTGCAACAGGAAGTCGATCGCCTACAAACTGAAAAAATTGAAATGTTGCATCGTAATAATAATCATCTAGAGCAACAGGTAGAGAGTTTGCAAGAATCAGTAAATAGACTGGAGCAACACAACCAAGAAATGGCAACTATTAACCAAATGATAGATTTTTTACAAGCTTGCGAAAAAATTGAAGATACGAAAAAAATGCTAGCATAATTTATCAAAAAACTGTTTCCAGGGTTTTCTGACATTTTGTTATCAAAGCGAAACGTTATCAACAACCTCTAAGTATTATCATGGTAGATATCGATCGCTTTAAACAGTTTAACGATACTTATGGTCACAATGTAGGAGATATTGTTCTCCAAAAAGTAGCGCAGTTTTTACAGAAACAAGTTAGAAAATATGATATTGTTTGTCGTCACGGTGGAGAATAAATGACTGTGATATCAACTAATACTCCTCTAAAGATTGCTCAACAAAGAGCATAAATGATTTGTTCTGGAGTGAGGTAATTATCATTACAAAATCAAGGATAAACTCTGCTACATATCACTGTTTCTCTTGGAGTGGCTTGTTTTCCTCTACATGGAATTACAGGAGAAAATATTATTCAACGGACTGATGAAGCTTTGTATCAGGCGAAGAAAGCAGGACATAATCGAGTTGTTTTGTATCAATTAAAGCAGTAAACTTAATCTTGATTTTATGTTTTTTTTTAATTAAGAAATTTTAAAAAAATCTGAATTAAGCATAAAGAAATAAGTCATATATAAATATTAAGGGTCATAACATAAATAAGCAGTTTTATTGAAGCAAAATCAAATTAAGCCCAATGAAAATAGGTCATTTTAGCGAACAGTTAGCCTCCTACGGAGGAGCTACACTAACAGTTATTAGTCAAGTTATTGTAGTAGTTAATTCCTGATTATTTGTAACAATTAATCAGGAATTATATGGCGGATTGTTCGATCAAATCAAGCTGTTGAAAATAGAAAATCCTAGCTGTCTGGAATGTGATGTCAAAATAGCTGAATGGAAAAAGAAGGAAGAAGTCATAATACTTTAGCTAGAATTTGACAGGCGATCGCTAGTGGCAGTAAAAATTTACAGCACTTTTTAGGATAGTAAGGTAC
>NZ_JAAHGK010000187.1:0-7928 GCF_010672505.1 Okeania sp. SIO2B9
TCTTCTTCCTTCTTCTTTCTTCCCTCCTGACTCCTGAGGACTGACTCCTGAGGACTCCGTAGTTATTTATTTATCACTGTTCAACCGGACATGATATAATTATAAACTATCATAGATATTGTTTCATTAACTAATTTCACTCAGTTAATTATTTAGGAGTAGATGACAAGATGCAGTACAAATTATTAGGAAAAAGTGGACTCAGAGTATCCGAACTATGCTTGGGCACAATGACCTTTGGCGAAGACTGGGGTTGGGGTTCTTCTAAAGAAGAAAGCCAAAGAATTTATCAAGTCTTCCGTGAAGCAGGCGGTAATTTTATTGATACTGCCAACATTTACACCAACGGTACAAGTGAGAAATTTCTCGGTGAGTTTATTGCCTCGGAAAGAAATGCTGTTGTTTTAGCCACTAAATATACCAATGGTTTTGGCGATAATAATCCAAATGGTGGCGGAAACCAACGCAAAAATATGGTGCAGTCGGTAGAAGCTAGTCTCAAACGTCTTAATACTGACTATATCGATGTTTTATGGTTGCACGCTTGGGATTTTATGACTCCACCGGAAGAAGTAATGCGGGCATTTGACGATTTGGTTAGAGCAGGAAAAGTATTATATATTGGTATTTCCGATGCTCCTGCTTGGGTTGTTTCTCAATGCAATACCTTGGCTGAATTACGGGGTTGGACACAATTTATCGGTTTACAAATTGAGTATAGTCTGATTCAACGCACTCCAGAAAGGGAAATTTTGCCGATGGCGAAGACTTTGGATATTGGAGTAACTGCGTGGTCGCCTCTAGCTAGTGGTTGGTTGACTGGCAAATATACCAAAGCTAATACAGTAGAAGAAGAGCGCAGACTAGACAATGAAATGATGAAAGATTTTGTGAATCAGAGCGATCGTAATTTGAGTATTGCAAAAGAAGTAGATAAAGTTGCAGAAGAAATAGGAAAGAGTTCGTCACAAGTTGCTTTAAATTGGTTATTAAATAAGGGTGTAATTCCTATTATTGGAGCTAGAAAAGTTTCTCACATTGAAGATAATATTCAATGTGTGGATGTGAAATTATCAGCAGATCAAATTCAGCAACTTGAGAAAGTAAGTCAAATTGAACTTGGTTTTCCTCACGACTTCTTTAACGCAGATATGCCCAGAAACTTTGTTTACAATGGTACATTTGACAAAATTGACAATCATCGTTATTCACAATTAATGGATATCTCCAGAAAATAGGGAACAGCGAACAGGGAACAGGGAACATAGAACCCATTTGGGATTTATTTAAAAATATAGGGGGAGTGTGGGGAGTGTGGAGAGTGCGGGTAGAGTGGAGAGCATTGACTTAATCAAAGAATAACGATATAATACGTTACATTCGCCTACTATTAGACAGAATGTGTTCACACATTACACTTACTCCCCATGCTGAAAACTTAGGCAACGCCAGATTTTTCCTTGATATTTCTTAGGAGTCAACCTACCCGCGCGCCCAACCCACCCCCGCCCCTCCCAGGAGGGGAACCAGGAGAGGAACTCAGGAAGACAGAGTCACACGGGAATAGCTTTAATACCATTTTTCAGATCGCAAATCATTCTTTTCTCTTGGTGCGCTACCAGGTGCGACTGGCGTCGTCGCGGGGTCGCACCGCTCTCTTGGTCGATGGTGGGATGGCGTTAGCGACTGCTTTGTCAAAGGACATATCCTGCACGTGTCTTTTTATTCTTCTTACTATTCGTAACATTCTTTTTTCACACTTGGTATAACAGTAAAAAGATTCAGGAATTACGCAGAAACCCGGTTTATGAACGAATTTTGTAGTTTTAACAATAATCAAGGCAATAAACCTGGTTTCTTGGTTGGTTTCCGTAAGTATTGTAACTGATAACTGATAAATGACTACAGAGAGTGCATGCTGGCAACATTCAAACCACTTACCAACCCGCCAATATCAAAGAACATCATTGCCATCAATGCTAAAAAGTTCCGGTAAGAACAGGACGATTTTTTTGCTCTAAAATTGAGTCGCCATATTTCCACAAAACCCAGGTACAGGCAGCACCTAAAGGATAGGGTAAACAGAACACTGAATTCGTGATCTTCCATAAATAGGTAATGCACTAAAAGCGTATTTTCCAGCAACCAAGCTCTTGCACCGTTGGCAGGATAACGATAGCGCATATATACCCAATTTCCGGAAGTAATGGCGAAAAATGACAAGCAGGTTGACCAAAAGGTAAGGGTACGCATTTGAGGGAGAATTTTCCGAACTCCTCGTAATAGGGGAAATGCTAGATGTCCTGCATAAGAGATCAGAACTGTTGCTAATAGGGTGGCAAAACCATGTATTGCTCCCATATAACAAGGAAAGAGTTGGTTAGGACAGAGATTGATGATGAACCTGAGACAGAGAAAAGCTTTTACCACTGTTCCCTGTTCCCTGTTCCCTGTTCCCTGCTATATAACGTTGCCACGGACTCGGACTCAACTTGAGAAATACCGATGTCTTGTATTATTGCGATATACGCAATAGTACAGAACGAACGCCCAAACTACCCAATAGAAATAGACCAAAAATTGAACCTGGTTCGGGAACTTTTTCTGTTTCCTGCCCCAAAGTGTCACCATCAGCTTCGGAGTCAGTGACAATAGTAACCGCATAACCAGGACGAGAACCAGCATCATTAATAGATAAGTAACCAGGAATATTTTTGTCAAAGGCAGCGTGGGCAGATTGACGCCAGTTACTCAAACCTGCGGTTGTTAAACCTTCATTTACTGGAAAGTCCGAGGTCTCTGTGGGAATAACCACATTTTCTTCCCAGAAATATGAAACATAACCTTCCAATTCATCTTTCAAAAAAGAGCGATCGTTTAGCCACCACTTTCGACTTCTAGGGTCTCGAGAGTCCCCACCATCTGGCAAAACAACAATACCCATGCCTTCTCCACTACCTGCCCAGTTAACGGCATTGACTAAGAAACCGAGAGGACCGTTAGGACGAGGACCAGGAGTGCCACTATAGTGATTGTCAGCGTCCTGACCGCTCAGGAAAGTACGGTTTCCCCTGGCTGTAGATATTGCGCTTTTGTTATTCAAAATCCCAGTGGGGTCAAAATTTAATATTGATTCACTCCAAGCAGTTCCGATCGCTAAAACATCATAATTAGAAAAGTTGGGTGTGGAGTCTTGGGGATTCCAGAAAGTGAGATTCCAATCTAAACTGCCATCTCCTTCTGGGTCAAATGTTGGTGCTAGAGCAGCTAACTCCGAGATTTTGGCATTGTAAGCATCGGTCTGACCATACCACAGAACATTGAGAGATGCAGCATTAGCGACGGAGGCCGAAAACAGACCGAAAGTAGTAGCAATACCTAAGATTGCTTGATTGATTAAACGATGTTTTTGATTACTCATAATTATCTCCATTGGTAGATTAGATGTAGGTGCGAACGGCTGTTTGCCGTAGATTAAATGTAGAAACACTTCTGTAAAAATGCGGTTACTCTTGTTATTCACAACCGATACAATTCTAGAACGGGGTAAATATAGCGAAGTTGTCATAGAGGGCAATTTAGATATTATTGCAGCTTTCAGCCGTTGGGAGAGTGATGGTACACTTGACACGCAAAAGCTAGTAAAACAACCACCATATATGCTTTTTAGCGATTCACAGGATCACTAGAATGTCTAATATTGTGTAATATTTCATTGGATGTAATCGTGAAAAGAGCAGTTCCTGAGATGCTTACAGAGTAAGGCTTTCATTCCTAGATTGCCCCTCATAGCAGCTTCGCTATATTTGACCCTTTTAAGATAAGATCTCCATCTTGAATTTCAACGTCTTCAAAAAATTCAGCCATTTTAGTTAGAACTCCGATTATTTTCTAGAAACTTGTATTTCTGATGTCTTGGCAGTTATGCAGTTTAGGAAAGATTTTACGCCATTTGAGGCTTGCTATTTACCGATTTACCCCGGATTATTGAGCGGTTATATTATTTCTCGGCGTAGATCAAAGGTTCGTGCGACCAGGGCTAATTAAAGCTTGAAAGCATTGATTTGTATAGCTTTTAGCTATCTTGCTTTTTTATTGTCTGAAAGTTATTTCAGACAATAACGGAACGGAATCACAAGAGCTTCAGAGTTTTTCTGACTCGCTGCACTAAATAACGCCCACCTTCTATTTACGCCTAAACGATGGATTGTTGAACGCAATGCATGGGTGGCTAAATAGATTTAGGCGCGCTATGTAAGGATTATGAAGTCTATTCAGATGTAAGTGAAGCAATGATTTATGGCTCATTAATCCAACTCATGGTCAAGCGACTAGCTAATTTAAGATTTACTTTATGAATCAGCTCTGAGACTTTAAGTAAAAAACTGCAACAGAACTTAAGTCTGTAACGAAATTTGTCTCCCTGCACTGCTGAACCCAACTAATGGTACTATAGCTAATGATCTGAACTTAATAGACATCTCCTAAAATTAAAAATAAAATCAATTCTTATCCATAAATTGTCAATTATCAAAATAATTGGGTCGCGCAACGCCGCCTTAAGAGGCGAAATATTTTTGGATAGTTGCTCAAATCCCCGTTACAAAAATAACTTCTAACTTCTGACTTCTGACTTCGTTAATTCTCCCTGTTCCCTGCTCCCTGTTCCCTGTTACCTCTTTTCTGGAGATGTATAATATAAATATGTTGTATCTTATAAGGAGAAAAGCATGATGATAAGTAAGGATATTATGGAGCAAGTTACTCAAAGCTACAAGGTAATGCTGGCTTATCACCAGCAGGTTGGAAGCTTGTTTAAGGTTCTAGATAACCGATTCGCATCTGAGCATAACGCCAAAAAATTCTTACCTATATCCCTAAATAAGCTGTTCTCAGTTTGTGATGACGAGTATATGTTCTTAGATAACTATACTTTATTAAATCGCAAAGAACCTTACGATTCAGGACTACCATTTTGGTTGGGTCGCTTTTATGTTAATGCAGATTATTTAGTAGACGATACTCCTATCGATGATTATCCAGCAAAGCAAGTGCAGTATATAGCCTTTGTTTGGGTTTGGGTAGGATGTGACGATCCTAATGTAGTTGATGTGGACGAACCCGAATGTTGGATTGCTATTATTGAGCCAAAACCTACTCATCCTGAAACTCGGATTTATGATGTTGCGGAAATGATTTGGAAATGGATACGTATTGAAACAACAGCGGAAGAAGAATCAGACGGATGGATTGTAGGTCGTTTTTCTCCTAATGATTTCGGGTCTGAACTAAATGGTTTTTGGCACGTCAAGCGTTTCCCTCTAAAGGATATTTCGAGTATATATCACATCTACAAGCTCATCATTAATCCATTAACTGAAAAGCTAGCTCAGTTAGAAGGAGGCAAGAGCATCAGATGATATCCGGCAAATAGTTTGTAATATGTCAGATCAAGTCTGGTAGCATTTGTGTAATTTAGATAAGGAGTCAGGAGTCAACCCACCCCTAACCCCTCCCAGGAGGGGAAGGACCGAGTCAGGAGGGAAGAAAAATTTAGAAAGATTTGCCCTATGGCGCTCAGATTTTTATACCGAATTAAGCAGAGTTGAGATCATTGGGAGTGGAAAGAATTGAAACAATGCAGTCACTAAACTTGGGAATTGCTTTCGGTTTGTCATGCTTCGCCAACGATTTATCAACGCAATAACGGTTATTTACAAGCACATGATATCAATTTAAAAATGTTAGGACTTACGCAGCACAAAGTATTTCCGTCATTGCCAACGATAGGGAATCAATCTGAAATCCCAGTTTTTCCTACTTTATGCGTAAGTCCTGAATGTATCAAGTAATGCTCAATCAGGAGAATTAGTAATGAAAAAGCGTCAGTTAGGAAAGACCAATATTGAAATTAGTGAAGTTGGTCTAGGTACTTGGCAACTTTCAGGGGATGTGTGGGGAAAAAAAACGGAAGCAGAATATATCCAGGCAATTGAGGCAGCAATAGATGCAGATATTAATTACTTAGATACGGCTTTAGACTACGGAAATGGTTATTGTGAACAGGTAATCGGTAAAGCTTTACAGGGAAATTCTTCGGTAGTAATTTCTAGTAAAATTCCGCCTCAATGCGATGACTGGTCTCCAAAACCTCAAAGTAAGATTCAGGATTATTTTTCCTCTGATTGGATCGTAAAATGTTGCGACACTACCCTCAAAAATTTACGGCGGGAGTGCATTGATATTTTATTTTTGCATACTTGGAATCTGGCCTGGGGTCATTGTACGGAATGGTATGAAGCGATGCTAAAGCTAAAAGAACTGGGTAAAATTAGAGCCATTGGTATATCGGTTGGCGATCGCCGTGCTGGTGAAGCTAATAGTCATATTGAAGCAGGGCGGATTGATGTTGTTCAGGTGGTTTATAATATTTTGGAGCAAGAACCTGAATATACATTGTTTCCGATGGCTCAAAAACATCAGGTCGGGATTATAGCACGCTGTCCATTTAGTTCTGGTGCATTAGTTAGTGGCTGGACACACTCTCAAAAGTTTCCACAAGGGGATTGGCGTGGATTATGGACTCCTGATGATTGGGTAGCAAGACAGGTAGAAATGGTTGATTTGATTAAACCAATTGTCAAAGATATTAATTTATCTATGTCAGAGATAGGGTTAAAATATATCCTGAACAATCAAACTGTTACTTCTGTGATTCCGGGTTCCTCAAGTACCGAGCATATTCGTAGGAATGCTTCTGTAGCTAGATTACCTAATCTTTCGGAAGATATATTGCATAAATTGCAGCAACTTTGGTTGGATGGGAAAATACAAGGAACTTATAATGGCGGAGCTTAATAATCTACATTAAAATTTAGTATAAAAGAAACAGTCAGAAGTCAGGAGGGAAGAAAGGAGGAAAGAAGAAAAGTCAAAGATAATTTCAGTATTTCTTCGGTACTGTCAGTTCTTGAATTTTATTTATAACTGACCCGTCCGAACATAGTATAATGCCTAATATCAATTCTATAAATGTTTGCTACAAATAGCTAGGGTATTTCTTAGGAGTCAACCCACCCCTCGCCCCTCCCCCTCCTGGGAGGGGAAGTCAGTCGGACTGAGTCACACGGGAATGGCTTCAATACCAGTTTTGAGCTAGTAAATTCTCTTTTTCTCTTGATGCGCTACCAGGTGCGACTGTCGTAGTCGCGGGGTCGCACCGCTTTATCAAAGGGACATTTCCTGTAAAGTATGCACGACCGCGTCAGCGGAACGGAGTTCTATCGCACTTATTATTCGTAACATTCTTTTTTCAAATTAGTATAAGACCTTGGTTATTCAAGGTAGCAATATTTTTTGAAAATAGTATTACTTCTTTACCACTACCGGAATTTTTACCCAAAAACAACTCCCTACACCAACTTTACTGGTTACTTCAATTTTGCCTCCGTGAACCTGAATCAAGGTTTGAGCGATCGCCATGTCTAACTCTGTTCCTTGTTAGAAAGAGGTTTGTTATGGAATACATTTATTACCATTAACACAAACCTGCTTTCTATACAATTTTATACAATAACACTGGATTTGATATTACCGAAAAATTGTGGGTATGCGCCTCCCCTTTTAAGGGGTTAACGAAGTCATAAGTTATTTTTTTAACGGGGATTTAAGCCTCGCTCCAAAAATATTTCGCTTTAAAAGGCGGGGTTGCGCGACCCAATTATTTTGAGAAAAAAAGAGAATATTTCTGATGTCAAGCCTCCTGATTGCAGAGGTACTGATAACTAATAACTGATAACTATTGAAGAAGGAGACAGGAGACAGGAGACAGGAGACAGGAGGAAAATTACATGGGGATAGTCAACGAAGGGCCGCTCCGCGTCTACGCTCCCCCAAGTAATTTTGAACACCCCCGTTGACGGTGGGGT
>NZ_JAAHGK010000188.1:0-7898 GCF_010672505.1 Okeania sp. SIO2B9
TCCCCAGCGACCAGGGCTTTGCCGGAGCCGTCACCACATATTCGCCTCTGGCCCTCGAACGGCTGGATTATACCAATCAGCCCAGCGCTGGGGGAGCCTACGGACGGTTTGACCAGGGCAGCGCCGAGCTAATTTTTAACAACGGCCTTACCCAGGAATCGGTGCTCCCGACCCATTTCTCCCGACCCATTTCTCCCGACCCATTTCTCCTGTCTTCCCCTCCTGGGAGGGGTTAGGGGTGGGTTGTCTCCTACCCTCACCCATAAGACTTTTGAGCGCAAACCCTAATTATTCATTCGGTAAAAGGCATCTTGATACAGAATCAATCTCTAGAAAACTCCCAGTTACCTTCCCCTCTCTCGCGGGGACAGCAAGCATTATGGTTCATCTACCAGAAGGCTCCAGAAAGCGTAGCTTACAACATATTTATAACCACTCGTCTGGCTGGAGAGTTAAACCTAGAGACTTGGCGAAAGGCTTGGCAAAAGCTGATTGCACGACATTCGATCCTGCGAACTACCTATAGGACTCAGGATGGCAAACCCGTTGCAGTAGTTAGTCAAGACTGCAACGTCAAGATTGAGGTAACAGATGCTTCTGGGTGGGGATCCGACGAATTAAAGGCCAAAATTATGGCAGCAGTAGAACGTCCCTTCAATTTGGAAACAGGTCCGATAATGCGCTTGGATCTGTTTGCCCGATCGCCCCAAGAGTTTGTCCAATTGATAACCATGCACCACATTGCCGGGGATGGATGGTCATTTGACTTGCTTATCAAAGAACTCCGGGTACTATACGCGGCTTCTGTCGAGAATCTCCCAGAGGCAAAAATAGCTAACTTGCTGGCAGATTCTCCCTGGCAATACGCCGACTATGTGTCCTGGCAGTCTGAGATGCTCTTGTCTGCACGAGGAGAACAACTCTTTCGCTACTGGCAGAAACAACTGGCCGACTGCTTGCCGATTTTGAATCTGCCAACAGACAAAGCGCGACCAAGGGATTTAAGCGGTCGGAATGAATTCCATATTGTCGAGATCGACCAACGACTCCGAGAGAAACTGCTACAACTAGCTGCCGATATCGGAGTCAGTCTTTACCGGACTATGCTGGCTGCCTTCTTTGTCCTGCTACATCGCTTATCGGGTCAAGAAGACATCCTGCTAGGAAGCGCAATGGCTGCAAGGTGGAGCGTTGAGGAGCTTAAAAGCCTTGTCGGTTACTGTAACAACGAGGTCGTTTTGCGGGCAACTCTTGCGGATAACCCCACCTTCGTAGAATTTCTCGCCCGCATCCATCACACGGTAACGGAGGCACAGACTCATCAAGATTATCCCTTCGACTTATTAGTAAAACGACTCAACCCTTGTCGAGATGCTAACCGACACCCTCTAATTCAAGTCGATTTCACTTGGCGCAAGCATCGCTGGTACAAACCGGAGAACCCCGAACTCCCAGCAGGTGAGAAAGCACTGTCTATCGAGCCATACTTAGCCGTACACCAACAGGGTTCCGTATTTGATCTGAGTTTGGCAATTGAGGAACTTGACAAATCTCTCCATTTCATCTGGGAATATAGTGCCGACCTATTTGATGCCAAAACTATTCGCCGCTGGGCGAGACATTTAGAATGCTTGCTAGAATCGATTGTCGCCAATCCACAACAGCGCGTTGCGTTTTTACCAATCCTGAGGTCAGAGGAACAACATCAATTGTTGGTGTCCTGGAACAATACTCAGACAGATGCTCCCCAAGATAAGTGCATTCATCAGTTGTTTGCAGAGCAGGTAAAACGGAGATCAGACAATATCGCGGTAGTTTTTGGGAACGAACAAATTACCTATCGGGATCTGAACGCTAAGGCAAATCAATTGGCCTATTATTTGCAATCTCTGGGAGTAGGTCCAGAGGTAATAGTGGGGATTTGCATAGAGCGCTCGGTTAAAATGCTGGTGGGATTGTTGGGCATTCTCAAGGCAGGTGGGGCGTATTTACCCTTAGACCCTAGCTATCCGCGCGATCGCCTGGCTTATTTGCTAGAAGATTCGGGAGTAACTTTGCTGTTAGCTTCCGAAAAGTCAGTGGTTCGACTCCCAGAAAGCAAGGGACGGGTTGTTTTCTTGGATAAAGATTGGCCGGTCATTTCTCAGTATAGCGCGGAAAATCTTGCCCTTCGTACCCAACCAGCTTCTTTAGCTTACGTCATCTACACTTCAGGTTCTACCGGAAAGCCAAAAGGGGTGGAAATCGAGCATAAAAGTTTGGTAAATGCCTATCGTTCCTGGGAGCAAGCTTACCAGCTACGTCCCCAGAGCAGCCATCTGCAAATGGCGAGTTTCTCCTTTGATGTCTTTACGGGAGATTGGGTTCGCGCCCTTTGCTCGGGAGCCAAATTAGTTCTCTGTCCGAGGGACTTTTTGTTAGAGCCAGAAAAGCTGTATCAATTGATGCTCCAAGAGCAAGTCAATTACGCAGAATTTGTGCCAGCGGTAATGAGAAACTTAATCGAGTATTTGGAGAACACCGAGCAAAACCTAGATTTCATGAAGGTATTGGCGATCGGTTCCGATAGCTGGTCTGTGCAAGAATACCAACGATTTCGCCAATTCTGCGGTTCGGGAACTCGGTTAGTGAATTCTTATGGAGTCAGCGAAGCAACCATTGACAGTTGCTATTTTGAAAGCACCAAGCTCGAGCGACCCCTTGAGTCCCCAGTTCCTATCGGTAAACCCTTTGCCAACGCTCTTCTCTATATTCTCGACGATCATCTCCAACCGGTTCCCATCGGCGTACCAGGAGAACTGCATATCGGTGGCATCGGTTTAGCCAGAGACTATCTCAACCGTCCGGAGTTAAGTGCAAAAAAGTTTATTGCTAATCCTTTTATACCAAATCCGGTAGAATACTTACACTTCGGTGGCAATAAGGCAGAACCCACCCCTAACCCCTCCCAGGAGGGGAACCGTCTGTACAAAACCGGAGATCAGGCACGCTATCTCCCGGACGGCAACATCGAACTTCTCAGTCGCATCGACAACCAGGTAAAAATTCGCGGCTTCCGGATCGAACCAGGAGAAATCGAGGCGCTACTGGCGAAACGCCTAGAAGTGCAGCAAGCTGTAGTTATAGTTCTCGGAGACCAACCGAGTAACAAGCGCCTGGTGGCTTATGTAGTTCCCAATCAATCTTTTTCTCCATCTTCCCAGAAAAATTGTAGCGACTTTGTCAATAATCCCTTGTATGGGAAGCAAATGCAGAAACTAACTCCAAAACTGCGTGCTTTTCCTTGAGAAAAGCTGCCGGACTATATGATGCCTTCGGCTTTTGTGATGCTAGACTCCCTACCCCTAACTCCCAACGGTAAAATTGACCGGCGGGCGCTCCCCGCACCGGACGGAACTAGCACCGGTAGCGATGCCACTTTTATTGAACCTCGCGATACCCTAGAATTGCAACTGACACAAATCTGGTCTGATGTTTTGGAAGTTTCTCCCATAGGCATCCGAGATAATTTCTTTGACATCGGCGGTCATTCTTTGTTAGCGATCGCCTTAATTGCTCGGGTGCAACAGCAGTTGGGAAAAAATCTTTCTTTGGGAGCACTTTTGCAAAGTCCGACTATTGAGCAGCTCGCTATTTCTCTGCGTTCGGGTAAAGATTATGAGTCAACTTCGCCTCTAGTTAAGATGCAGTCCGATGGAGATTTACCGCCTCTCTTCTTAATCCCTCCCAGCAGCGGCACTGTCTTATTTTATCTAGATTTAGCCCGCAATCTGGGGAGCGAACAACCGATTTATGGTTTGCAAGCGCCTGGTCTCAATGGAGAGCGATCGCCTTTTACTACTCTCAAGGAACTCGCCACTCACCACCTAAAAGCAATTAAAACTATTCAACCTCGCGGTCCTTACTACTTGGTTGGTTTTTGCGTGGGTGGTCATTTAGCTTTAGAAATGGCACAACAGTTACACCAACAAGGGGATACCCTGGCATTGCTAGCGCTAATAGAAGCTTCTGCTCCCGAACACCACAGGCTTCTGATTGATAGCACGCCAGGAAGAATGCTAAGTCCCGATATTTTTTATCTCAGATTATTTGCTGAAGAAATGAGCGCTCCTTGGGGGAAAGAAGTTCTCGTATCCTGTGAGGAACTACAACAACTGATACCAGAGGAGCGATTGGGGTATGTCCTCGAACGAGCTAAGATGTTTGATCTATTGCCGGAGGAAGTGAGAGTTGAGGATTTGGAAAATTTGTTTGAAGTTTTTCAAGCCACGGCTATTGCGTCTTATAACTATGAAGCGCGACCTTATCCAGGTAATATTGTACTGTTTAATGCCAGCGAGCAGCTAATAGATATAGGGGGTGATCGGACTTTAGGTTGGCGAGATTATGTTGGGGGAGAAATTGAAATCCACGAGATTCCTGGAGAACATTTCTCGATTATCCGGGAACCTCAAGTGCGGGTTTTAGCAGAACGGCTGAAGCAGGCACGCGATCGCGCTCTGGCGAATTAATATTGGACCGATGGGCGACAGTCGAGTTGCGTTGTAATAATAAACGCTTTTATTATTAAGATAATAAGTTATTTTTAATTTTGATAAAAGCAAAAACCTTGCAAGTCAAGGATTTTAGCGATACCTTTAAAAGGTATCGCTTATTTATACAGGTTGGTCACATAATTATTCCTCATATCTAATATCATGTCCGGTTGAATACTTACACTTTGGAGGAGGTAAGGCAGGAGGCAGGAGGCAGGATGCAGAAGGGTTTCCCGCAATTTCAACCTAATTCTATACACAAACGATGCTACCGGACATGATATAAGGGTAATCTTTAACCAATTATATATCTTGATTTTTTTAGTCAATTCAGGAGTTTATACTTTAAATTGGCAGTTAAAAGCCAAACTATACTCTATTTTTAAGCTCTTAAATAGGGCTTGCTGATTAAATATAAAAGCATTGACATATAAAGATTTTAACCTTTTTGGGAACGAAAAAAGTGCGCCTGTTTCAGTCTAAAAGGCTCAAAAAGTTAGTATTTTAGGCGCATAGTTGGGCAGAACAATCTTGGGACAAAACTTAGCTCCTACCTCCTCGCTCATTCCCATTTCTCCCCTCCTGGGAGGGGTTAGGAGTGGGTTGTCTCCTGTCTTCCCTTCCTGGGAGGGGTTGGGGGTGGGTTGTCTCCTACCCCCTACTAAAGGACTTTTTCAGCAAACCCTAAATACAGGCGTTAGATCGAAAATCAGCTAATAATTTTACTCTGCAAGTAGTAGTTCAAAAAATCAAAAAAAACTTGAAACGTAAGATTTTTCCCTCTTGCCTGTTGCCTGTTGCCTCTTCCTTCTTCTATTAGAAGCGACAAATTGATTCTGGTTGGAGGGGGCAAATTCTGGCAACTGGGTTATTTCGCAAATTCAGTACATCTAATTTAATTAAAGTTGAGAGGGAATTAATATCTGTTATTTTGTTGCGACTTAAATCTAGTAAATTAAGGTTAGTCAAAGTTGATAAAGAATCAATTTTTGTAATTTGATTGAACACCAGGATCAGAATTTTCAGATTCCTTAAACTAGAAAGATTGGAAACTTCAGTAATGTAATTATCACTCAGATTAAGATAAGTTAGATTAGTGAGGTTAGAAAGAGAAGAAATGTCACTAATTTGATTGCGATATAAATACAAATTAGTAAGGTTAGTTAAGTTAGATAAGGGCGCAATTTTTCTGAGCTGATTATCGTTAAGATATAGGTGAGTTAAATTGGTTAAATTAGCTAGAGGTTTAATATTTGTAACACGATTAACTCCGAGATTTAGCTCAGTTAATGTTGTTAAGTTGGAGATAGAAGATACATTTTCAATTTGATTAAAAATCAGGCTCAGATGAGTTAATTTAGTTAAATTAGATAGAGGATATATATTTTTTATTCTATTATCGTTGAGTTCTAATTCAGTTAAATTAGTTAATTTAGACAAGTCATAAATATCTTCAATTTTATTACTATCGAGAAATAAATGAGTTAACTTAGGAAGGTTAGATAAAGGGGATAATTCTTGGATTTGATTAGCATTTAGGGATAGTTTTGTGAGATTTTTAAGGCTGGATATAGGAGCAATATTTATAATATAATTATTATTGAGAGAGATGGCAGAAAGACTAGAAAGTTTTTTGTCTGCTTCAATACAGTCATTCGTTCTGGCTTTTTGCAATAGAATTTTAACTGTATATTGAGAAGTGGAAGAAATGTTTGTTTGATTTAAACACCATTCTGTAAAGGTAGAAAAATTTTCTGGCGAGGTAGAATTAGCATTTAGGTAAGGTTGCATCAGCAGTATCCCTACCCAAATATAAATTCCCAAAAAGATTACTTTGAGTCTTTTCATTACGACTTTTACTCCAAAATTTTGTTGATATTAAAGTAATTATAATCAATGCGATAGCAGGGAATAGGGAATAGGGGAAAAAACATTTTCCTGTCTGAGGTTTATGATTAGTCTATGTCCTAATGGGACTTACACATTTTATGGAAGAGTCAGTCTAGATAAGGGAATTACGTCAATACCCTCAAAATGCCGAGAACCCCAAATAAACACGAGTACCCATCTTAGTAAGCGTCAGATGAAAATTATGATGTTTAGTTCTTGCTTGAGAAAGTTTTGTTGTCTCAAAGAAATTTTTGGTATGATTTGTAAAATTAATTTTAGCTGAATACTCAGTAATATTTGATTGGCTATTGCTGAGTTGAGGATGATATTTGATTTCGTATTTTTGGAGTCAGTAATTAAAGGATTTTGCTGTTGATTTGTCTCTGAGTTGAGTTGAGATACAATAGTTTTTAAGTCTTCTATTTGGGCAAATTATTGATCGAGATTTATCAACTTTTCTAAAATTTTTAATTGATTTCTAGTATTGAGGTAGAAAATTTTACAAATTCTTTGTAGCCAAAATACATCAAAGCTCAGAACTAATGTCACTAAAATAAAAAATATACTTTTTTTGAAGTCATTCAATTGTTCTTCAGTATAAAATCTAGGGTCTTTTTCCCTTATTCCTTCACTCATCTTTGAACTAATTGTCTTTTGCCATTCTTGAGCTAATTCTTTTTGAGTTTTGTTATGATGTAAAAAATCAGCTTGTGTAAGAGTTATAATTATTTTTTGTGGCGCTCCAAACTGCTCTGGAAAAACTATGACAGTTTCACCATTAAGGATTGATACTTGGAATGTTGGAGTAGCCATCGGAGTATCTATATTATTCTCCTTTATAGCATCACTCTCTAAAACCTTTTAATTAGAGCAGGCTAAGGATACGAAAAATTAACCCTAAAAAATCCTTTTTCGTGCCTTCGCGCGTAAAAATATCTTACCTGTTGCCTGTTGCCAGATGAGCTGTTGCCTACTCCTGCAAAAAATCTATATATATCTTTTTCACCAGATGTCTATTAGATTAATTATTTAGGTTTAATTTAGGGACTCAGAATTCCTGAGATTTGTCTGATTGGAAAATTGTACTAGACGGCTTAACAAAATTTAACTAAAAAGTAAACTTTGTTACAGAATTAAACATCGTGAAATTGAGATGCTCTAACTGTAATTTTTCTAGTCATCATCAATGAAAAACTTCACTTTTTTAGTATTGCCAGCCATCTTAGGAATAATAACTGGAGTTGGTCACGGAATCATTTCCCATAAAGCAGACCTTCCAGTATCTTTAACTGAGCAAGTTGCATTGTCCCTACAAATTGGTCAATTCCCAGAACCATAAAGATAAATTTTTATTAAAAGTATCTGTTAATACAGAAATATCTGAGATACTGAGAAAGTAAGTAATTGAGGAGACTTAGCTCTATGAACTCTCAAAACTCTCAGCACTTAGATAATATATCTGGTTTAGATCGA
>NZ_JAAHGK010000189.1:0-7892 GCF_010672505.1 Okeania sp. SIO2B9
ATGAATTAACATCAACCATCAACAAGGAAGAAGGAAGAGGAAAGAAGGAAGAAGGAAAAATATTACGTTGTTTGAATCTTAAGCTTTTGATATATCCGTACCCTTTGCTTCGACTGGTATATCAAATGAATTAACATCAACCATCAACAAGGAAGAAGGAAGAGGAAAGAAGGAAGAAGGAAAAATATTACGTTGTTTGAATCTTAAGCTTTTGATATATCCGTACCCTTTGCTTCGACTGGTATATCAAATTAATTAACATCAACCACATAGTAATAGTAGTAATTCTCTGAATAAAAATTTACTCACAGTTGACTGTAGATAAAGAATAATTTTTTCTGGAAAAAACCAGAACTGAAAGACCAAAAAAAGAAAAAGTGAATAGTATTACTAAAATAAGTCCCTGGTATTTCAAGAAAAAGATAAATGTATAACTCCCTGTAGTCTCACATCAAATTAGTATAATCATAAATTGTCAACAAAACTCTCCATAAATTCTCCCTAAAGTCATCACATACATACATATAGTAATAGTAGTAATTCTATATTAGTTCTCATATTTTGTTGAAACTTGCACTAACAAGTCATAATCTAATGCAGGATGGCAGAAATAACTGAGCAGTTACAAAATCCTAACACAATTACAAATCAAAAATGATTGACTTTTAACTTTTGACTTTTGACTTTTAACTTCCGCGTAGCGGCACTAGAAGCAATATTTTAAATAATTTTCTTAGAAGTTAAAATCTTGGTAGAATTTATCTCAGAAAAAATAATAAGCTCCAGTATAAGTGAGGTAAATAGTTAAATTGTTCAAACATCAATTATTTAATTCTGTCAACCGTTCCCGACAGCTAATTATTCAATTTATTAGTTTGTTTTGTCTTTGCTGTTTCCTGGTCATTAGTTGTAGTCAACCACAGAATAATCCTAATAACACCTCCACCGCAGAAATTCAAACAAATCGTATTACAATTGGTACAACTCTTAAACCTCGTACTGTAGACCCGGCAGATGCCTACGAAGTAATATCTGGTAACTTACTCTATAACTTGGGCGATCGCCTCTATGGTTACAAGTTAGGAACAACAGAACTTGTCCCTCAACTAGCTACAGAAATGCCAAAAATTAGCGAAGATGGCATAACATATACAATTCCTATTCGTCAGGGGGTAACATTTCATGACGGTACTCCCTTCAACAGCGAAGCAATGGCCTTTTCTTTAAAACGTTTTATTGAAAATGAAGGTCCACCTTCTTCTTTATTAGCAAATACAGTAGAGTCAGTAGAAGCTACGGGAGAATATCAGTTAACAATAAAGTTAAAAAAACCCTTTGCTGCTTTTACTCCTCTACTAGCATTTTCTGGTCTTTGTGCTGTTTCGCCTCAAGCATATACAATAGATGAAAATAAATTTAAACCCGATACATTTATTGGTACCGGACCATACAAATTAGTTGAGTACAGTACTGATGTTTTACGATTAGATATATTTGACAATTATTGGGGAGAGAAACCACAAAATCAAGGAATTGATATTCAAATCTTTTCTAGTTCAGCCAATTTATTTAATGCTTTTAAAACAGGTGCTATTGATGTAGCTTATTTATCTCTTGATACTGACCAAATTTCTAATTTAGAACAAGAATCAGAACGTCAAGGTTGGCAAGTAATTTCTACAGATGGCAAGACAGTTAATTATATAGTTTTAAATATTAATTCAGCACCATTAGATAACAAAGCAGTGAGACAAGCATTAGCAGCTATTGTTGACAGGAATTTGTTAAATAAACGAGTTTTACGAGAGCAAGCTGAACCTATTTATAGTCTAATTCCCAATAAATTTGAAGGTTATAAACCAGTATTTCAAGAAAATTATGGAGATGGAAATTTTGACAAATCTAAAGAGTTATTAAAAGAGGCAGGACATTCTCAAGATAATCCAGCAAAAATAGAAATTTGGTATGCTTCTAATTCGACAAAAAGACAATTAGTCGCTAGTACACTCAAAGCATCTGTAGAAGAAAAAATAGACGGTTTAATGGAATTAGAATTAAATAGTGTAGAAGCAGCAACCGCCTTTAAAAATTTAGATAAAGGACTATATCAAACTTTTATGTTAGATTGGTACGGAGATTTTGTTGACGCTGATAACTATATCCAACCATTTTTAGAATGTACAAAAGGTTCAGAAGAAACAGGTTGCGAAGCAGGAGCTAGCCAATTTCAAGGTTCATTTTATTATAGTGATCGTATCAATCAATTAATAGAAGAACAACGTCAAGAACAAAACCCAGAAAAGCGCCAAGATATTTTCAGAGAAATTCAAGACTTATTAGGAGAAGACGTTCCTTTTATTCCACTTTGGTTAGATAAAGATTATGTATTTGCTCAGAAAAACATTAATGGAGTAAATTTAGAACCGACTCAGCAGTTTCCTTTCTGGACAATTAATAAATCGTAGAGATTCTGACTGGAATTGAGAAGGAAGTAAAGATTTAGAATTAGATACTCTGATTTAGTGATTTAGATTTTTGATCGAAAAAGAATTTGAGCTAAGAGATCTATGTAGATAGTTAGAGTTATAACTTTCAAGGGAGTTCAGAAGACATATTTGCAAGGTACAGGAGCTAAAATTCAGGATAAATCATTGAGTTATTCATAAATTAAGTAGATTTAAAACCTCTGTTCTTAGTAATTAATTCTAACTCCTGACTCCTGACTCCTGACTCCTTAACAAATTAACGTAAAAAACAACTAACCATCCATAACACCAAAAACGTTACCAAAGTAATAAATATTTCTGTGCTTAAACCAGTTGCTAAAGCACTCAATATTCCACCTAAAATCAACCCAAGAATTAAACCCCCAACAGTCAACAATACAGCACGACCAAACTTATTCTCTTTACGATTAAGAAAATAAAGACAACCACCAACTCCCAAAGCCAAAGTAAGTTGCAAAATAGACGGTTGACTAACCCCAGAATAAATACTAATAGCACCTAAAACCACATATATACCAGTAGGCCACAAAATATCAGCTTGACTAGGAGTATCAATTAACTTTTGTAGCCAAACTGGCCCTTTTTCCGTCAACCCAGGAGTAAAACTATCAGGGACTTTCTTTGTTTGCTTCTCAGGAAACCGAATACGCTCAGGAACCTTAATCTTTCCTTCCTGACGCAACCGTAAACGGTCCATCAAAATCGAATCATAAGCAGCTTCAATATTTTCTATAACTTTTTGATCGCCACTATGCTGCTGCTTCAAACGTTCCTTTGCTGCTTGAATTTCATCAAAAGAAGCATCTTCAGTGAGACCAAGTTGTTGATAATGACTTAAATCGCTCATTTCAATTTATTAATAATTTTTTAAACTATGACAAAGTTTCTAGTATTTTAATCTTATCTAGTTTTCCAGAAATATGCTCAGTTAAATATACAAACATTTCTACACAAATTACCGAATAATCTCATAAATTAACATAAGTACTGACTATCAAAAATAGCTTTTAACCCCCTGAGATTAATAGAAGGAAAATCAAAAAAAGATATCTAGAGGCAAAGAATACGACTTTACTTAGGGAAGCATTTAACATTGGTTAGAGAAAAAAGGAATTCTAGCTCTAGAGCATTTTCTGCCAAACACTGAAATTACCACTTGATTAATGTATTTTACCTATCTTTTGGCTTGTAAATTTAGACTCTTGACTCGATCGGGCTTGCTGATTAAATATCAAAGCACTGACAGATATTGGTTTGCTGCCTTTTTTGGTCTAAAAAGGTCAAAAAGATAGTATTTTGGGATGATTATGGCAGAAAAATCTTGGGACAAATATACCCGACTACCTCCTCTATAATTTCCATTTCTCCTGTCTCCTGTCTCCTGTCTCCTGTCTCCTACCCCTACCACTCATACTGTATTCAGCAAACCCTAACTCAACCCACTCACTATCCCTGACCACTGCACTTTCTTCTGTTTTTCACGCCGATAAGAAAAAAAGTAATCCGGTTGTTGATAAGTACAATAAGGAGCGATCGCCATCTGTGAATGACCAATACCCAATTGCTCCAACTGTAAAACATTAACCATACGCACATCCAAGCGGACCTTTTCCGGTTCAGGATCGGATAAAATTGGTGAATTAGGCAAAAGCTCTAGAGAATGCAAAATATCTTCAGTAGTTGCTCTATCTATTTGTGGAACAACAGTCGCCCCAACCTCAGCCGCCACATCTTCAGAAACTTGATAAACCTCTCCAGCAATAGCAGGGCCAAGAACAAATAATAAATCGGATAATTGACTACCCTGAGCTTGAAAACTTGCCAATGCTACGGGAACAATTTTAGCGGCCGTGCCACGCCATCCGGCATGAACTGCTGCCACTTGTCCTGTTTTTTTGTCCGCAATCAAAACAGGTACACAGTCTGCACTGCAAACCCAAACTGCTTGTTTTGCTGTTTGAGTTATTAAACCATCAGCTTCAGCATAAGTTTTTTCGGGACTAGAATTAGGCATCTCTACCTGAGTAGCTTTCCCTGTTGTCAGTACAGTATTGCCATGTACTTGTTTCACACGATATACCTCAGCAGAAGAAGGGAATACTTCTACTAATTCTCCTGGTGTACGAGGCCAGAAATGGTGAGTAAAAAAGCCATGAGGCCAATGTTCCAAGAGGCTACAAGTTAGGTAAGATAATCCTTGCCATTTTTGCCAGTGCCAAGTGGTATTATTCTCGCCCAAAATTTGATAGTATCTATTTGATTTTTGTGAATCAGAGTCAGCTAAAGTCATTTCAGTTATCAGTTATCAGGAAAGGTAGAAGGCAGAAGGCAGAAGGCAGAGGGAAATTCTGACTCCTGACCTCAGCATAAGTGCCTTCGTTTATTTTGACATTTTTGTTCGCTCTACTGCACGGGATAGGAAGTTTACCTAAAGCCAGAGTGCTGCACAGAATGAATTTGACTATTGCTACATCCGCAACAGTAGTAGAGAGAAGGACTAAATCATCAATCCTGGATGCTTCAGACAATGAAATGACTATTGCGGATGTCGCAATAGAAGTAGAAGTCACACCCCAACTCCGAGTGCTTCAGACAATGAAATGACTATTGCGGATGTCGCAACAGAAGTAGGAGTCACACCCTCAACTCCGAGTGCTTCAGACAATGAAATGACTATTGCGGATGTCGCAACAGTAGTAGAGAGAAGGATTAAATCATCAATCCTGGATGCTTCAGACAATGAAATGACTATTGCGGATGTCGCAACAGAAGTAGGAGTCACACCTTCAACTCTGAGTGCTTCAGACAATGAAATGACTATTGCGACATCCGCAATAGAAGTAGAACTAACTAATGATTGAGTCATCAATCCTGGATGCTTCAGACAATGAAATGACTATTGCGACATTCGCAACAGAAGTAGGAGTCACACCCTCAACTCCGAGTGCTTCAGACAATGAAATGACTATTGCGGCATTCGCAACAGAAGTAGAAGTCGCACCTCAACTCCGAGTGCTTCAGACAATGAAATGACTATTGCGACATCCGCAATAGAAGTAGAAGTCACACCCCCAACTCCGAGTGCTTCAGACAATGAAATGACTATTGCGGCATTCGCAACAGTAGTAGAACTAATAATTGAGTCACAAACAATACAAATATTTTCTTACTTCACGAAACAAGAACTTGCCAATCAATTGTAGAGTGTTGGTATAGCAATGTGCGCAGGCATATTTACAAATGACAGGAGGTGTCCAATAGCTAAAAGTCTTATATGATTCCAACGGAGATGCTGCGCAAACGGTTTTTTTATTCCCCCTGTTGCCTGTTGCCTGTTGCCTGTTGCCTGCGCACAGCGCTATATCTATAAACTTTGACCCAAATATTAGGAAAATTGTCAGTAGCAGAATTTAACAAAGAAAAATTTATAGACAGCTTGTCAAATATTCAAGGAGTTTCAGATAAATTAACCGCTTCAACTTTCGCCAATCTCCATATTTTTCTGAGTCTCCCCTCAACAAATCAAACTCTTTGGCAGTTAATCGACTCCGGAAACCCATCAAGCATTGTTATTGCCAGTCAACAAACAGCAGGACGTGGTCAATGGGGAAGAAATTGGCAGTCAACTGTCGGGGGACTATATATGTCAATAGCGATCGCCAAGAGCAATACCATCGCTCCTAATATTTCTATATCTCAAACTTCTCAGCTAACTTTATCAAGTGCTTGGGGTATAGCTTCTAGTTTGAGGGATTATGGTGTGCCAGTTCAAGTCAAGTGGCCTAATGACTTAATTTTAGAACACAAAAAATTAGGAGGCATCTTAACAGAGACCAGGATACACAAGAAAAAAATTTCTCAGGCAGTAATTGGCGTAGGGATTAATTGGGCTAATTCTGTGCCAGACACAGGAATTAATTTGCAGAGCTATTATATGAAACAGTCTAAATCAGGAATATTCTCTCTAGAAATGTTAGCTGCTATAGTCTTTCATGGACTAGATTTTGGCATTAAACAACTTTTAGAGTCAGGAATAGAAAGTATCTTACCTTCCTATCAGCAACTACTTATAAATATTGGGCAGCAAGTAGTAGTAGAAGATCGTATTGGCACAATTGTGGGAGTAACGACCAATGGGGAATTACGGGTCAAGTTTAACCAAGACTCAACTAGTCCGCTGACTCAGCCTCAAATATCTTCCTCAGAAATTTTCCTAAAACCCGGTACAATCAATCTGGGTTATGGCCAACTTTTTCCCGGAAGTAGGTAGGGAGTAGGGGAGTAGGGCAGTGGGGGAGTGGCTCACACGGATTATGGCACGGATATACGGATAGGTCAGGGAGTAGGGCAGTGGGGGAGTAGGGGCGAATGGCATTCGCCTTCTTCACTGGATTTAGTGTCCGTGCGTAAGTCCTGACTTAATAATTGAAGTGTCACCTAAGTTAAGTATTCTTTTTTCACCCTTGGTATAAGAAGGTAAAAAGTAAGAAACTGCAATATTTTTTTTGGGCAACAAATCAATTTAATTACCAGAAAAAAATCATATAGCGGTTTTTCAATATAGATAGACTACAGGGGCTAAATCATTCTCCTACTGTCTACTTCCTAACCCAAAATAATTTTGTGTGGTCTACTTAAATGTTAAATGAAAAGCGCTGTAGTTGAAGTCAAATAAAGCAAGTAGATTTTTCTACTAGGGAAATTAATATAGCAGTCGAAGTAAAGGACGCGGATATATCAAAATCTTAAAACTCAGACAACGTCAGATTTTTCCTTATTCTTTCTTCTTTCTTCCTTGTGCTATAAGACACGCTCATGGTCGGTCGTTGATCCATAGGCAATTTTCCCTTCTGCTTTCTGTCTTCTACCTTATGTCTTATGCCTTCTTCAATGTTAAAGTTAATTTTTATTAAACTGCATTAATTGTCAATTCAAATAGGACTTACGCAAATTCACTTTAAAAACGCCATATGTAGGGGCTAATTAATTCGCCCTCAATTGATTTAGTGTCCATGGGTAAGTCCTGTCAAAGTAATAAGTATAGTGTGAGGAAATGATGGTATCAGAGAAGCAAAACCTGTCAGTAGAGTCTAAAACTGAACTACAGGAAACAACCAAAAAGCAAAACCAAAATATTATTCAGACCAAACTTCTAACTCATAAGTCTCTTATGCAGCTTGGTTGTTGTCTAGCAAGTCTAGGAATGCTGAGTAGAGGTATAGTTTTAGCCGAAGCAATTTTAGAAATAGAAGTGTATGACTATGAGCCATCATATCAACCTGCTCCAGTAGATAACTATTATCCCCAAACATCCTATTCGGAACCATCCTATTCACCAGAACCATATTACGAACCGGAACCCTACTACGAACCAGCACCTTCATA
>NZ_JAAHGK010000019.1:0-5366 GCF_010672505.1 Okeania sp. SIO2B9
GATTTTGATGAAGAAATTCCGTTTTAATTTTTATATGCTCCCATAAAAAAGGTAATTTCAATGAATTTAAACAGTTAAAATACTTCATTAAAAGAGTTAACTAAAAGTTCTTAATCATTACAGACTATTAGACAATTGCTAAAAATTGACATTGATAATAAGCTCTGGGGAGAATATCTTCAAAAGCATCAAGCATAGTCATATAAATCAGTACAAATAACAAGTTAATTACACATTTTATAAGAATGGAAGAGAATTCAAAAAAACTCTGTGTGGTAATTGATACTAATACATGGATACAAGATTCTAATATTTTACTAAAAACGCCTTTAGGAGGAGCATTACTTTATTGTCTCAAACAAAATAATGGCTATCTTGGATTACCAGAAGTTATAGAAAATGAAGTCTTAAAACATACAATTAAAGATGGATGTAAAGCTGTTGAACAAATTAACTCTAATTTAAAAAAAATTGAAATTATCATGGGAAAACGCTCTAATTACCAAGTACCAGACGAAAGTAAAATTAAAGATGCTATAGAAAGCAGAATGAAAGAAATTGAGCCGTGGATTAAAAGAGTACCGTTTACTTTTGAACAGGCTAAGTCAGCACTTCAGCGGGTAGATGAAAGAACACCACCTAATGGAAAAAATCAACAATTTAAAGATTCTGCTATTTGGGAAGCAATTCTTTCTCTACTAAAAGAAAATTACGAAGTTCATTTTGTAACTCAAGATAAAGGTTTTTTTGAGAATAGAAATGAAAACTATAGTCGTCTTGCTAAGAATCTCTATGAAGAGTGCAAAACTTTAGGTCAAGAAGTGTTTATATATAAAGATTTAAAATCATGTTTAGATCGGCTTAAATCTAATGTACCAGAATTGGATAAAACAAATATTATTCTGGGAATAGATAAAGAAAGAATTCCTCGCTTGGATCGAGAGATAGGTTTTGAAATAGTAGAATTATCTCAAGATTTATCTTCATTTTCAGCATTTATTACAGAGGCTACAAAGAAACTAGCTATAGAGTTTGAGCTAAAGTATCATTTATCAGATTTTAAAAGTACAAAAGAAAACGAAAGACAGAATTATATATTGACAGTTGAAGGAGAATGTATGTATGACTATACTGATAAAAATTTTAGCGAGATTCGTATTAGAAGAGAAACAGTGAATTGGTCAGAAGTTGATGGTACACCAGGTAGAAGGAGTAATGTTTATGTTGATTGCTTGATAGGTGGAATAAATGAGGAAGTTAAATATAAAATTAGGGAACCACTTTAAGCAATAAATTATACCATTTTGAAAAAAGAATGTTACGAATAGTTTGGTCAACAAAAATGGTTAAAGTCAGATATATATTTAGCAGAATAGAATTATTTCAGGGTCAAAAATGATAATAACAGCTCTTTCTACTGACTACTGACTATTGACTACTAGAAACAGTTCCAGGATTTGTAGCAAACATTTATCAAATTGGTATTAAACTGAGAATAAAGGTTGAAAACACAAATTTTTCGACGATAAAAGTTAACTAAAGTAGTAATATCATGTCCGGATAATTAGTGATAAAAAAACTTTCTCCTTTTCCTCCTCTTTATTCTTTCTTCCCTCCTGACTCCTGACTTCCCCTCCTGGGAGGGGGAGGGGCGAGGGGTGGGTTGACTCCTGAGGACTCTATCATTTATTTATAACTGTTTAACCAGACATGATATTAAACCTTAATATCCCACAAGCTTTCCTGATACTTCTTAACATCCTCAATAAAACGCGGAGGATAAACATTGCGAAATTTATGATGGTCTTGAGGAATAGTCTCGATCATGAAGTCAATCATTCCTTGAGGGTCGAGTTGCAAATCTTCCCCCGCAAATAGTTGCTGTGTATCGCGAACTGGCTTCTCTGAGGTGAAGTTTCGTTCGGGGTCGTACCACTGGTCGAGGGTGTCGTACATACGATCATTAAAGCCAGTACGAAATGGACCGGGGTTAATAGTTGCAATCTGTACTCCAGTACCTTCCATTTCCTCACGCATCAACTGCACAATTGCTTCGAGGGCGTGTTTGGATGCGCAATAGGGTGCGAGAAATGGGAAGGTGGAAAACCCTGCAATCGAAGAAGTAAAGATAATTTTTCCCTTGCCTTTTTTGACAAAATGACGAGCGAAGGGCTGAATAAATTCTAGCGTGCAGAATACATTCACCTCAAATACGCGACGTACTCGATCGACAGGAATTTCAGCGATTGGACCCGTTTCACCAGTAGCTGCGTTGGGAGCTAAAATGTCGATATCGTCGGCATATTTCTCAAACACAAATTCGCGTTCCTCTTTATTCAGCAGATCCATCTTAGCGACTTCAATTTCCACACCTTCTTGTTCTGCTGCTGCTTTGAGTTCAGTGACTTGAGGCCAGTTTTCACAGGTAGCAATTACCTTATGACCTTTTTTTGCCAACCCCAGCACCGTACCTTTACCGAATCCCGAACCTGCACCCGTCATTAAAATTGTCTTACTCATGAGAAATCTCCTTTCTTGGAAAAAATACTTTGATTTATGAAACAAACTTAGATGATTTGATGACCTTTATAGACGATCGGTTCGCCATCCAAAATGTCCTTGAATTTTTCAACCGCTGAAGTAAGATGGGGTGTTTCCCAATGTGCAGATTCAACATCCGTATCTTGCCACTCTTCAAAAGATAGTATGGTGTTAGGATCTTCTTGGTTACGATAAAACCCATATTGCAACGCCCCTGTTTCCTGGCGACTCTGTCTTGCTAGCTCTTCTAGAACCGCAACTAGCTCGTCAAACTTTCCCTGTTGAGCCTTCAATACGGCAACAGTGTATAGTTTTTCGCTCATTATCTTTACTCTTTGTCTCTAATTTTCTATTGGTTACTAGGATTGGAGTTGGTGCATCAGTTATCCTTAAATCTAGCTGCATTGGCAGCTTGGGCAGTATCAACATCACCCCGACCAAAAAACTCAGGTACGGGTTTGGGTTTTTCTAAAGCTCTTTGGGTCGCAGGTCGTTCGTCAATACGGTCAAACCAAGCTTGAAGATTGTTCAGTCCGTCTACAGAAACCTTTGCCCAGTAGTAGGATCTCGCCCAAGGATAAGTAGCGATATCGGCGATCGTAAATTCATCTCCCACCAAGAAGGTTTTACCTTCAAGTTGTTTATCCAATACTTCCAGTAACCTGCGCGACTCTTTTACATATCGCTCTATAGCAAACTCATCTCGATGTCCCTGTGGTTCGGCAATCCTTTGAAAATACATCGCCTGTCCCATCATTGGTCCGATGCCACCCATTTGAAACATTAACCATTGAAGTGTTTGAGAGCGAGCTTTTTCATTTTGAGGGAGAAACTTTTGATATTTTTCCGCCAAATACCAGAGAATTGCACCCGACTCAAAAACAGCAAAATCGTCATTACTCCGGTCTACGATCGTTGGAATACGTCCGTTTGGGTTGAGCTTCATGTACCAATCTGACTTTTGTTCCTTTTTAGAAAAGTCAATATAGGTCATGTCATACTCAACTTCAGCTTCTTCAAGAAAAATTACTGGCTTCCATCCGTTCATAGTAGAAGCTGTATAAAGATGAATATCTGGTTGTTTGGTCACGATCTTTTCTCAGTTTTAAATTAATAGTGCCGCTACGCGGAAGTTAAAATTCAAAAGTCAAAAGTATTGATTTGTAATTGTTTTAGGATTTTGGGCGTTGGTGAAAAGAGGTATGATATATTGTCCGGATAAGAGCGCAAACAAAAAACTTTCTCCTTCTATTCCTTATTTCTTCTTCTTTCTTTCCTCCTGACTCCTGACTCCTAAGTAATTAAGATTAATATCATAGCTTAACTTACCAACGCCGGATTTTGTAACTGGTCAGTTATTTCCGAATCATAGCTTAACTTACCAACGCCGGATTTTGTAACTGGTCAGTTATTTCCGCCATCCTGCAATAGTGTTTTTTCGAGGATAAATCGAGCATTAACCAGGATTACTGACTATAGATGCTACTTGTTGAGTGTCTGCGTTTATAAAAGGATTGAAATCGAGAAAAACTTTAGTTAAATGAAGAATATACCGCTCTTGATCGGACTCAAATTGAGGATTTTTAATAATGTTGTGGCAAGAAAAATGAGGTAACTCCTCTAAACCACAATATTCCTGAGATTTACGCATTGGTAGCAATACTTCTTCTGCCGATCGCCCTTCAAAAAAGCTATTCGGATTCTTATTATTGAAGACTTCGATGGGTGCATTCCAGGTAGTAGAGAGCATAAACTTTTTACCTTTCATCAGTCCACCCGATCCATATTCACCACCACTAAACGCAAAAAACTCACCATAAGCATAAACATCATCTAGGTATCGTTTTAAGGTTGATGGCATCATGAACCAGTAAACTGGATATTGAAAGATTACTGCATCAGCTTGTTTGAACTTGGCGATTTCTTCTGGAACATCGTAGCCTTCTTCAACAATAGTAGTCAAAATGTTATAACGAGCTTTTAAAGTTTCTACTGCTATCTCAAAAAGACTTTGATTATAGTTACCTTTAGCAAATTCGTTAGTTTCTTTACCTAAAATTAAGAGCAGAGTTTTCATTAGTTTGCCTTGATTTATTTGGTATTTCTCACTGCCATAATTGAAAGATACAAAATTAAGTTACTATAGTCAACTAGTATACTTTTAGTAACCAGGTGGGAAATGAGTTATAAGATTGAAATTGAAACCGACAATCTAGGTCGCAAGCAGGCAATTGAACCTTGTATTACACCCTGTCCAATTGAACGCGGAATGAGGCTTATAGGTGGAAAATGGAAAGGATCTATTCTTTGGCATCTCAAGGATAAACCCGTACGTTTTGGGGATTTAGCTCGTCAACTCGGCGGAGCAAGCAAAAAGATGGTAACTCAAAGGCTAAGAGAGATGGAGAATGATGGTTTGGTTAAGCGTGAGGTAATTAGTACAAGACCTTTTGCTGTAACCTACGAAATCACTGATTTTGGGAAAACAACACTTTCTTTTTTAGAAGAGTTGAAACAATGGGCAGAGAAGCAAAATATCTAATTTTTCTTAACCTAAAATAACTATTTATGGGTATATTCTCTATTCTTAGAGGTGTAAGGAGTTAATTTTTCATACTCGACATTTCTCTGCCCAACTATCATTTATGGGCAAGTTGGTTAAAAATGCCTCGTATTTGTAGTGACCAGCTATACTTGAAATGCTTGTTTAATACTGTTAGCTAAATTTAACTTATTTTGTTGTTCATAAAGCTCCATATAGGCGACGCGCCGCCCCGGCTGGACGAAGCGCGCGCCGGCGTCCGGCTCGACCAGCCCGGCCGCGA
>NZ_JAAHGK010000190.1:0-7873 GCF_010672505.1 Okeania sp. SIO2B9
GCGACGATCGCTTCATGTTCACTGTGGCTGGACTCTGGAATTTCTACTTAATGGCAGGATAATTTAATCAGTGAAAACCAGAATTTTCCCATTTCACTTTAAGGTTTTATTTCGCGACAAGTCTATTAGTTCAATTGGTTATGCGCTGCATCAAATGAAAATCACACAAAAAAAAGAATTAAGGTATCGAGAAATAAATAGACTTGAAAGAATAAAATACTATAAATTACGAGGGAGAATTGATAAAAAAATATGGGATAGAAAGGCTTGTATATATTGATGAGAGTCGATTTGAGTCAGTCCAAGAATGTCTATTGTATTGATGGAAATAACTCTATTAATTTGCTTCGACTGAATAACTATAGTCCTAGAGTCTGAATTAGTTTTGAGTTTTCCTAGATATGACTTTTTCTGAAGCATTCATAATTACAGAAGTAAAAATAGCATTACCCTGACTATGAAATAATTTTGTAAAAATGAGGAGTTTGTCAGGTCTAGAGCTATTGAAATTTAATAACTTAACTCCTCCGACGGCAATTAAATGTTAATTTTAAATTCTAAAAATTTTTACCAAAAAATCAGCTCTCAACTCTCCTTTTTTAAGATGATGAAAAAATCAACTTCAGTATTTCAACAATAAGGCTTGAATGGTCAGCACTAATAAGTAAAATAACTTTCATTTGTACAATGGTAATTCATCTATTGTACCAAGACTATCGAGGGGCCAAAAGCGAAATATAGCTCGACCAATAATATTTTCATAAGGAACAAAACCCCAACATCGTCCATCATAACTATGATTACGATTATCCCCCATAACTAAATAAGAATTTGGAGGCACTGTCACAGGTTGAGAAAGAAACCTTTTATCAGGAGGACAAACATCTATTCTAGTTTGTTGATGATTAATTTTTCTTGCCTCAAGTTCTGCTGGATTCAAATCTGAAGCAACATAAGTTTCTTCTACTACCTGATCATTCAAATATACTCTTCCATCCTTCAATTCTACTCGATCTCCAGGCAATCCAACTATCCGTTTAATAAAAGCATCTTTGTACTGAGTTTTAAGTTCATTTGTTGGATTAAAAACCACAATATCTCCTCTTTCTGGATCTTTAAATTGATAACCCAATTTATCTATAATCAAACGGTCATTAATTTGTAAAGTTGGTAGCATCGAACCAGAAGGAATATAACGTGCTTCAGCAACAAATTGACGAATTCCTATAGCTAAAATCACGCTAAGTCCAATAGTTTTGATTGACTCAATCAAAGGATTTTCTTCATTGGAATTTTCTTTATGTTTTGATTTTTCTTCTTGATTCATCATTTATATCCATCGAATAATTAATTTTAAAATACTGGTTTTGTTTATGGGTTTTACAACTAGGTAATTAAGTTTTTTTGACTAGACTATCTTACATAAATATTAAAAAGATTCTAGAGTGTAAATCATCTAAGTTCACAATTATAAGACTACATTTTTAGGTTTTTGAGTTTATAGTCATTATTATAGCTATCCTATCAAACTGTAATATATTAGAATCAAAGTAACATTATAGCCTTTCTGCTCTATTTCCTGTTTCCATAATTACTACTCTGTACGGACGTTGTATGTAACTACCCCTTACTCCCTAAAACAATATAAATACAAAACCCAATCTTTAATCATGTCTACTATCTCTTCTTTGTTGATTCGTCGCGCCCGCATCCTTTTACCCAATGGGGAATTTTTGATTGGTGATGTGCAAACTCAAGGCCAAGAAATTATTCAAGTCGCTCCAGAAATCTCATTTTCTGAAGCTTCAGAAAAAATCATAGATGCTGAAGGCTTAACCCTATTACCTGGAGTCATCGACCCCCAGGTACATTTTCGGGAACCTGGATTGGAACATAAGGAAGATTTATTTACTGCTAGTCGAGCTTGTGTGAAAGGTGGTGTTACTTCTTTTCTGGAAATGCCTAATACTAAACCTTTGACTACGACTCAAACCGCATTGGATGATAAGTTACAACGGGCAGCTCAAAAATGTTTGGTTAATTTCGGTTTTTTTATTGGGGCAACGGCAGAAAATTTACCCGATTTATTAACTGCTAATCCTACTCCTGGGATTAAAATTTTTATGGGTTCTATGCACGGACCTTTATTAGTAGATACGGAGGAAAAGTTAGAGCCAATTTTTGCGAGGGGAAAAAGGTTAATAGCTGTTCATGCAGAAAATCAAGCTCGAATTGATGAAAGGAAAAAAGAGTTTGCTGGTATTTCTGACCCTGCTATTCATTCACAAATTCAGGATAATGAGACTGCTTTATTGGCAACTAAGATGGCTTTGAAGTTGTCGAAAAAATATCAGCGGAGGTTACATATTTTGCATACTTCGACTGGAGATGAAGCTGAATTATTGCGTCAGGATAAACCGAGTTGGGTGACTGCTGAAGTTACGCCTCAACATTTATTATTAAATACAAGTGCTTATGAAAAGATTGGTACTTTAGCTCAGATGAATCCTCCTTTAAAATCTGCTTGGGATAATGATATTTTATGGCAAGCTTTGTTAGATGGGGTAATTGATTTTATTGCCACAGATCATGCACCTCATACTTTGGAAGAAAAAGCAAAAGGTTATCCAAATACTCCTTCAGGAATGCCTGGGGTGGAAACTTCTTTACCTTTAATGTTAACTCAAGCTATTCAGGGAAAATGTTCTGTTGCTCAAGTTTCTAATTGGATGTCTACTGCCGTTGCTAAAGGTTATGGCATTCCGAAAAAGGGAGCGATCGCTCCTGGTTTTGATGCGGATTTAGTATTAGTTGATTTGGATAATTATCGCCCTGTTTTAAGAGAGGAATTAATGACAAAATGTGGGTGGAGTCCGTTTGAAGGATGGAGTTTAACTGGTTGGCCTGTTGTTACTATTGTTGGGGGAGAAATTGTGTTTAATCGTGGTGAATTTAATTCTAATGTTCGGGGTAAAGCTATAACATTTTCTGTAGCTACCTAATTAATTTTCATAACGACTTTTTTTGAAGTTTTGCTTGACTTTTAGTTGACTTGAAGGGCAAAAAAATTACTCCCCCACTCCCCTATTCCCCCGCTCCCCCACTCCTTAAAAAGACTTTTTCAGCAAACCATAACTAGCTCATTAATTTTTGAAGACGTTAATATCTATCTATCTGTCATCCAAACTATATTCTTAATCCCAAACCTTTATAAAGGAGTATTAGCTAATTTTAAGAGTCCCTGCAACTCAGAAAGTTTCGGGCTTTTTTTTGGCAGATATTCCTTAACTTTAGTATCATTTTGTAGTGGCTTAATTTCCTCAATGTATTTTTTCTCTAAACTATCTAATTCTGATAAAAGTACCTACCAGCTAAAACAGTAATTTAGTATATAATCATATGTAGAATTATCTTAGTAAGTTTTAGAACCTAAATTTTATCCAAATCCAAATCAAACTTACCAATAGAAATCAATTTAGCATGGCGTGCGCAGGGCGTTTGTTCACAAATATCTCCTACATTAGAAAAACTTAAATAAACTCGCAAAAAATTAGGAGGATAATAAACCAACTTCTCAGCCCATTCAATGGCGACAATACCCAAAGGTACTTCCAAAGCCTCCCAATAAATCTCCAAATTTAAAGCTTCAATCTCAGAACTTTCTAAACGATATAAATCAAAATGATAAAGAGGTATTCTGCCAGAAAAATACTCATTAATCAAAGTAAAAGTAGGGCTATCAATTGTTTCTTTGATTCCCAAACCAGCACCAAGACCTTGAACAAAAGTCGTCTTACCACTACCTAAATTTCCCTCCAATAAAATCACACTACCAGCAGGCAAAATTTTCCCTAAACTTTTACCAATATTGTGAGTTGCGACAGTATTTTGTAGTGAAAAAAAAACTTCTTTATTCATAACTATTTATTAAATTTAATACGCTCATACCACTCTAATAATACCTGCGCTAACATCATCGAATCGTGACGAACAAAACCAGTTTCTTCATCCTCATACATCACATTAGTCAAAAGAATTTTCCTTCCTAAATTTCTAACAGCTTCACGGTCAAGAAAAACAGGATGAGAATCTTCTTGAGCATAACGAACTAATGCTTGTGCTGAAGGACTTTTTCCCTGCACTAAAACAGTATCAAATAATCGTTTACCAGCAGCAACATCAATAGCACGAATATGGTCAGCCACAGTATATCCAGTAGTTTCTCCAGGCTGAGTCATAATATTACAAACATAAATACTAGGAATATTTCTAGAAGCGTTCGCGTTAGCGGTGCGGAGCATTATCGCCTCAGCAATTTCAGACACTAATAAATTAGGAATCACGCTAGTATATAAACTACCAGGGCCAATAATAATATAGTCAGCTTCTTCTATTGCCTGTAACACTTTGGGCAAAGCCAGAGGATGTTCAGGAGTACAGCCAATTTTGACAATTTTTCCCCTGGCCTCAGTAATATTAGACTCGCCTTCAATACGTCGCCCATCAGCTAATTCTGCCCACAAATTAACATCAGTAAGAGTAGCAGGTAAAACCTGACCCCTGATAGCCAAAACTTGAGAACTAGCAGCTACGGCCTGCTCCAAATCACCAGTCACTTCACTCATTGCCGTAAGAAAAAGATTGCCAAAACTATGTCCCACCAAACCATCACCAGCACGAAACCGATACTGAAACAACTCAGTTAATAACTTTTCCTCATTAGCCAAAGCTGCCAAACAATTACGAATATCCCCTGGTGGTAGTACCCCTATCTCTCGGCGCAACCTACCAGAAGACCCACCATCATCTGCCACCGTCACAACAGCAGTAATATTAGCACTGTAATCTTTGATACCCCTTAACAAAGTAGAAAGACCTGTACCCCCACCAATAGCAACTATCTTTGGACCTCGATTTAATCGTCGATGGGCAAGTAAGCGATCCACCAGTTTTTCCTCTCCCTCTGGTATTAACACCTGAGTAATGGAATTAATACTACGATTTTGACCCCAGAAGATAAAAAGTAATCCAGCAAAGATAATTATTGGCCCGGAAATATAACTAGGAACTATAGTCGTCACCCACCCCAAAAATTCTTTAAGTAGCCGTAGGGTGTAAAAAATTGGAGTCATTCCCGTCCATATTGATAGACCTAAGCTAGTCAGTAGTACGCCAGCAGCACTCAAGAGTAACCACCGCTTGATAAATAATCCTGGAGCTAGCCACTTAAACCATTGGCCAATTACCTGAGAGTTAGTCTGATCAGATTTTGCAATAAAAAAATTACTTTTGAGAAAGATGCGTAGGGTTTTCTTTACTAAACTAGTTGACATAGCAATATTAGCCTTAGCTTGATTAAGGACAAATTTGTACAAAAATACTATCTACAATAAAGAAGATTCTGGCAGTATTATGGCGCTTCAGAACTAAATTGTGTTGAGATGAAATGCCTTAAAGAAGTCAGAAGTCAGTAGGGGCGTTAGCGGAGCTATGCGTCAGCTAACGCCCGTACAGAAGTTGTTTTTGTAACGGGGATTTGAGCAACCCTCCAAAAACATTTCGCCTTAAAAGGCGGGGTTACGCGACCCAATGATTTTGTTAAGGAAGATAAACTAAGGAGATTTAATCAAATCAGTATATATATAGAACAGGCAACAGGCAATAGTGGAAAAAGTATTTCTCTGTCTTACTGTTCATTATCAGCATAAGTCAAACACCAGCTCGTTCCTTGCTATAACAGCAGCCACGATAAATATTTGCTACAAATAATAGAGCATCTTGGTATAGAATTACTCTATTTTTGTCAAAACTGATTTTTATTAGAGAGAGAAAATATATCATTAATTGTTAATTTTTTCTTACTTATTTCTTCTTCCCTCTGCTCTAGATAACTAATCACCTAGATAACTAAAACCTTCTTGCTTTTTCTTGACTTACAGTATTTGTAACATTATTTTTTGAAAATGGTATAACAGAAGGCAAAGTTTAGAAGAGAAAAGCTGACTAAATCTCAAAGTTTGAGACTTTTATTATGCCCCCTTGCTATACTGCCAACAAAATCTGTTATGGCGCTACGCATTAAGTTTAGGACATAAATAGAAGCTGAAACCCTTTTGTATTTCTCTGTTGCCTATTGCCTGTTGCCTGTTGCCTTGCGCGTAGCGCTATACTTGCTGCTTTTTTAAGACCAATACTTTATTGTGGACTGTTAAGTATAAACGATGAACCACGAACCTATAATCGAACTGAAAGGAGTTAGTAAATCATTCGGGTCTAATGTTGTTTTAGATCAAACAGACTTAACAATTTATCGCGGGGAAGCATTGGCAATCATTGGTCCATCTGGAACTGGTAAATCCACAGTTCTGAGAATTATTGCTGGTTTATTGACTCCTGATGCTGGAGAAGTTTATGTCCAGGGACAGCGACGAGTTAGATGGATGGATGATTTGAAAGATCCAATTACTATTGGTATGGTCTTTCAAAATGCTGCTCTGTTTGACTCCCTGACAGTAGAAGAAAATGTGGGTTTTCTTTTGTATCAACAGAGTAAGTTACCACATTCCCAGATTCAGGAGTTGGTGCAGCAGAAATTGGAAATGGTGGGGTTGGGTAATATTGGCGATCGCTATCCGGCAGAGTTATCTGGTGGAATGCGTAAACGAGTGAGTTTTGCTAGGGCAATTATGACTAATCCAGAAAATCCTCATGATGACCCAGAAATATTATTGTATGATGAACCAACTGCAGGTTTGGACCCCATCGCTTCTACTGTAATTGAAGATTTGGTACGTCACTTACAATCTGTAGATGGTGGTTGTAGCACCTATGTAATGGTTACTCATCAACATAGTACCATTCGTCGCACAGCAGACAGAATTGTATTTCTTTATCAGGGTAAGGTGCAGTGGATTGGTACTGTAAATGAAATTGATGTGGTGGACAATCCTTTGGTACAACAATTTTTTACAGGTAGTGTAGATGGGCCAATTCAGGTCTTGGATAGAGGTTTGACTAAGAGGCAAAAGCTACAAGTAGAAGATTAATGTCTGAAAAAGTAATGGATTAGATTATATCACTATTGGTTAATAGCTAAAATCTTTAAATCGTCACAGCTTATTGATAATTTTGGGGAAACTATGCGATCGCGAACAGCTAGAGAAGGTTCAGTTGGTTTATTAACTTTGCTAGGATTAGGTTTATTTGGTGTATTGGTGCTTTGGTTGAAGGGAGTAAACTTAGGCCAACGTAGTTATAAGGTCATAGTAGAATTTGAAAGTGCATCTGGTATGGAATTAGGCACATCAGTTAGATATCGAGGTATTAATGTAGGACAGGTAGTAGGAATTAAACCAGGGCCAAATGGAGTAGATATTAGTCTAGAAATTAAACCTGAAGATTTAATTATTCCTCGTGATGTGTTTATTCAAGCAAATACATCTTCATTTATTGGTACTGCAGTGATAGATATTACTCCTAGAGGTAGAATACCAGAATCAGAAATTTCTGCTGGTCCTTTATCCTCTAATTGTTCGGAAATAATTATCTGTAATAATGATCGTTTACAGGGGCAAGCAGGAGTAGAAATACAGCAATTATTAAGAGCAGGAATACGTTTAATCGATCTATACAGTGACCCAGAGTTATTTAGTAATGTTAAAATAATTGCTGAAAATACAGCTAATGCTTCTGAAGAGGCTTCTAAGTTAGCAAAACAACTGGCTGATTTATCAGAAACTATTAGAGGAGAAATGCAAGGTATAAGTCAATATTTAAGAATCCCTGTTATTTCATCTACATCTTCTCTTAAATATTGACTTATACCTTGCATTTCTCCTCTAATAGTTTCTGATAAATCAGCCAGTTGTTTTGC